>JBDKHX010000026.1:0-9600 GCA_039797415.1 Pseudomonadota bacterium
AAACTGCGCGCCATTGACTCCCCTGCTCAGGGCGACTCAACCAATGACGATGGTGTGCCGGTGTCCGTCAAGATTCGTGAGCGGATCAAGAAGGCGCAAAAGCGGTTTCACGCCAACGACAACATTGCCGATTTCATTGAGCCAGGCGAGTTGGAAAAGCTGCTCGATGAGGTCGCCGGCAAGATGCAAGGTGTGCTGTCCAGCTTGGTGATCGATACCGAAAGCGATCACAACACGCAGGACACGGGTCGGCGCGTGGCCAAGATGTACATCCAGGAAATTTTCAAAGGTCGCTTTCAGGCTGCGCCGGATGTGACTGAATTTCCCAATGTGGAACGCCTCAATGAATTGATGATCGTGGGGCCCATCACCGTGCGCAGCGCTTGCTCGCACCACATGTGCCCGATCATGGGCAAGGTCTGGATTGGGGTGATGCCCAATGAGCATTCCAATTTGATCGGCCTGTCGAAATACGCGCGCTTGATCGACTGGATCATGAGCCGCCCACAGATTCAAGAAGAAGCGGTCACCCAGGTGGCTGACTTGCTGCAATCGCGTATGAACCCTGATGGCCTGGCCGTTGTGATGGAAGCCGATCACTTCTGTATGCAATGGCGTGGCGTGAAGGACATGGATTCGCGGATGATCAACAGCGTGATGCGAGGCTCCTTCTTGAAGGACCCCAACTTGCGCCGTGAATTCCTGTCACTCGTCAACAATCGCAAAGGCTGAATCATGCTGGTCCGACTGCTTTACGCCAGCCGCGCAAAGGCGAACATGACCCAAGAGGTCATTGATCAGATCCTGGCCGTGTCTCGCAAAGAGAACCCAAGCAAAGGCATCACGGGCTTGCTTTGCCACAGTGGTGACATCTTCATGCAGGTGCTGGAAGGCGGCCGTGAGGCTGTCAGTCAACTGTATGCACGCATCGCGGCTGACCCGCGTCACGAAGACGTGGTTTTGCTGGTTTATGAAGAAATCACCGAGCGCCGTTTTGCTGGCTGGACCATGGGTCAAGTCAACCTGAGCCGAGTCAACCCTTCGATCTTGTTGAAATACTCTGAACGCCCGGTTTTGGATCCTTACGCGGTATCGGGTCGGGTTTCGATGGCCATGTTGGACGAATTGATTGCCACGGCGTCCATCTGCAGCCGCTCGACCTGATCAAACTGGGCTCAGAACAGGGGATACTTCGGGGATGAGTGATTCCCTGCCCCCTTTCATTGACGTATTGGGCCAACCGGCCCTGAAAATTCAATCTCCTGACGGTGCACAAGCCACCGTTTTGCTGCATGGCGGCCATCTGGTTTCCTGGAAGCCGGCTGGTGGCGAAGAGCAGTTGTACCTGTCTCCCACCGCTGTGGCCGGTCAAGGCCAAGCCATTCGTGGCGGTGTGCCGGTGATCTTTCCGCAGTTTGAACAACGCGGCCCGGACGTCAGTCTGCCGCGCCATGGTTTGGCACGCACGCGCACTTGGCAAGTGGATGAGGTCCGCGAGGGCAAAGACCACGCGCAAGTGACTTTGGTGCTGACGGACGACGACAGCACCCGCGCCTGGTGGCCCCATCAGTTCCGCCTGGAAATGACGATTTCGATCAGTGGCCCCCGACTGGATATGGAGTTGTATGCCCATAACCCCGGCACCACCACCTGGCCCTTCTCAGCGGCCTTGCACACTTACCTGGGGGTGAGTGACGTGACTTTGGTGCGCCTGCAAGGCCTGGATGGCTGCCGCTTCCATGATTGCCTGTTGGGTGGCGAAGCCATTGAAGACCATCCTGAAAAGCGCTTCCACGGCGAAATTGACCGCATCTATGAAAAGGCCACCAGCCTGTTGTTGCGCGACGGACCACGTCGTTTGGCCATCGAAAGCGACAACTTGCCTGACGCGGTGATCTGGAACCCCGGCCCGGAAAAATGTGCCGAGATGAAGGACATGCCTGCAGCCGATTGGCAGTCCATGCTGTGCGTAGAAGCCGCCCGCATCATCGAACCCATCACATTGGGCCCCGATGAAAGCTGGAGCGGCCGTCAGACGCTGGTGTTGCTATCGGCCTGAGGTAGACAGCAACTGTTTGATGTCGGCAGTCAGGGCATCTACGCCCATGCCGTAACGCACAAACAAGCGCACTTGACCCTGAGGGTCAAAGACAAAGGCCCCGGCGGTGTGATCGATGGTGTAAGCCCCTTCACGCCCTTCCACCTTTTGGTAGAAGACTTTGAAGGCCTTCGCCGCCGCTTCGGTTTCTGCCAAGCTACCGTGCAAGCCGACAAAGCTGGGGTCCATGGCCGCCAGATAGGCTTTGAGCACTTCGGGCTTGTCACGCTCAGGGTCAACCGTCACAAACACGCCTTGTACGCGGTCGCCATCAGCACCTAGCTTTTTGCGCACCGCAGTCAAGTCAGACATGGTGGTGGGGCACACGTCCGGGCATTGGGTGTAGCCAAAGAACAAGAACACCACCTTGCCTTTGAACTCCTCCAGCGACCGCACTTTGCCGTCAACATCTTTCAGGCTCAACTGCTTGGCGTATGCCGCACCGGTGATGTCAACGGCGTTGAAATGAAGGGCTTCAGCAGTCGATGCGCCAGAGGCACCGGCACCAGCCGAGTCAGGTGATGAGGGTTTGCATGCGGCCAAGGCCAATATCGCAGAGGCGGCTGAAGCGGCCAACAACCACGCGGCCTTGCTGCGGCGTGGCTGCCCCTTGGGGGGCGTATTCGTCATGATGATCAGAGTGGGTAGTAGTGGTCCACCAGCAATGCTGCAAACATCAGCATCAGGTGGATGATCGAGAACTTGAAGGTCTTGCGGGCCAGTGCATCACTGTACTGACGCCACAACCTGTAAGCGTACGCCACAAACGCCACACCCAGCACAACTGCCGCGCTGAGATAGATCAAACCACTCATGCCATAGATGAATGGCAACAAGGATGCGGCCAACAAGATGACCGTGTACAGCAGCACATGCAAGCGGGTGAACTCATTGCCGTGTGTCACAGGCAGCATGGGCAAACCAGCGCGGGCATAGTCCTCAACGCGGTACATGGCCAAAGCTGACCGCAGCGGTGTGGTTGGTGGACATAGGTTTGAGACTTAGATCAATGGTGAGACAGCAAAACCGCCTTGGCCATGAACCCGATGAAAAACACCGCAACAACCGATGCCAGGATCAAAGCCAATCGCATGTTTTTGGCCTTGATCTCTTCACGACTGGACACAGATGGAGAGGCATTCATCACAGACCTGACTTTCTGATCAACCGATCACGCGGGTTGCAGATGCATCCAGCTTGGGTGGGTTTTCAAAAGTGTGGAAAGGCGCAGGCGATGGGATCTCCCATTCCAGACCCTCAGCACCCTCCCATGGCTTGGCTGGTGCGGGTTGGCCTTTGCCACGCATGGCAGGGATCAACACCACAAAGATGAAGTAGACCTGCGCAAAGCCGAAGGCAAAACCACCGATGGAAGCCAAGGCATTGAAGTCAGCAAACTGCATCGGGTAGTCAGCATAACGACGCGGCATGCCAGCCAGACCCAGGAAGTGCATCGGGAAGAAGGTGACGTTGAACGCAATCAAAGACCACCAGAAGTGCAACTGGCTCTTCCACTCAGGGATCATCACGCCAGTCCACTTGGGTGCCCAGTAATAGAACCCGGCAAACAAGGCAAACAAGGAACCGGCCACCAACACATAGTGGAAGTGAGCTACCACGTAGTAAGTGTCCTGAATTTGCGTGTCGATTGGCGCCATCGAGCAGATCAAGCCCGTGAACCCACCCATGGTGAACAAAAAGATGAAGCCGACTGCCCACACCATCGGGGCCTCGAACGTCATCGAGCCGCGCCACATGGTGGCCACCCAGTTGAAGATCTTCACGCCCGTGGGCACAGAGATCAGCATGGTGGCGTACATGAAGAACAGCTGACCTGTCACAGGCATGCCGGTGGCAAACATGTGGTGAGCCCACACGATGAAGCTCAAGATCGCGATCGATGCAGTGGCGTACACCATCGAGGTGTAGCCGAACAGCTTTTTGCGAGCAAAAGCCGGAACGATGTGACTGACGATGCCGAACGCCGGCAAGATCATGATGTACACCTCGGGGTGACCGAAGAACCAGAAGATGTGTTGGTACATCACTGGATCGCCACCACCGGCTGGGTTGAAGAAGCTGGTGCCAAAGTGGCGATCAGTCAGCGTCATGGTGATGGCGCCGGCCAAAACAGGCATCACCGCAATCAGCAGGTAGGCCGTGATCAACCAGGTCCAGGCAAACATCGGCATCTTCATCAAAGTCATGCCAGGGGCACGCATGTTCAAGATGGTGACGATGATGTTGATCGAGCCCATGATGGAGCTGGCACCCATGATGTGCATGGCAAAAATACCAGCGTCCATCGACGGGCCCATCTGCAAGGTCAGTGGTGCATACAGCGTCCAACCTGCGGCAGGCGCACCACCCGGCAAGAAGAACGACGCGACCAACAGCAGTGCAGCAGGGATCAACAGCCAGAAGCTGAAGTTGTTCATCCGCGCAAAGGCCATGTCAGAGGCGCCAATTTGCAGCGGGATCATCCAGTTCGCAAAGCCCACGAAGGCCGGCATGATGGCGCCGAACACCATGATGATGCCGTGCATGGTCGTGAACTGATTGAACAGTTCAGGGTTCAGGTATTGCAAGCCAGGCTGAAACAGTTCAGCGCGAATGCCCAGCGCCAACACGCCACCAATCATCAGCATGGTCAACGAGAACAGCATGTACAGCGTACCGATGTCCTTGTGATTGGTCGCATAAAACCATCGACGCCACCCATGTGGATGACCGTGATCATGGTCATGTGCGTGATCACCGTGATGAAGAACTGCGCTCATTGGGTATCCTTTCCTGATTGATCCGGTGGGTGGCTTACTTGCGCGCTGCCAGCACTTCAGCTGGCTGCACGGTTTGCCCCGTCTTGTTGGACCAATGGTTCTTCGTATAAGTGATCACAGCGGCCAACTCAACGTCGGACAACTGCTTCCACGCAGGCATCATGTTGTTGTTCTGGCCGTTCAGCAAAACACCGATTTGCTTGCTCTTGTCGGCGTCGAGGACCACTGCCGCGCCGTCCAGCGGCTTGATGGCACCGCCACCTTTGCCGTTAGCCTGGTGACAAGCAGCGCAGTTGGCTGCGTAGACTTTCTCGCCACGTGCAATCAAATCTTCTTGAGTCCAGACCTTGCTTGGATCATCAGCCTTGGCCTGCATTTCCTTTTGGCGCTCAGCAACCCACTTGGTGTAGTCCTCAGCGGACAGCACCTTCACATGGATGGGCATGTAGGCGTGCTCTTTACCGCACAACTCTGCGCACTGCCCGTAAAAATCACCCACCTTCTCGGCGCGGAACCAGGTATCGCGCACAAAGCCAGGGATGGCATCTTGCTTGATACCGAAGCGCGGCACCATGAAGGAGTGGATCACGTCATTGGCAGTCGTGATGATGCGGATTTTCTTATCCACAGGGACCACCAGAGGGTGATCCACCTTCAGCAAATAGTTGTCACCTTGAGGTGTACCTGCATCGGACAAGGCACGTTGAGATGAGTCCAGCGTAGAGAGGAAACCAATGCCCTCGCCTTCACCCTTGAGGTAGTCGTAACCCCATTTCCACTGATAACCCGTGGCCTTGATGGTGATGTCCGAGTTGGTCGTATCCTTTTGAGCCACAACCACCTTGGTGGCTGGCAAGGCCATCCCGATCACGATGATGAATGGAATCACCGTCCAGATGATTTCAACCGTGGTCGATTCATGGAAGTCAGCAGGCTTGGCACCCTTTGACTTGCGGTGATGCAGCATGGAATAGAACATCACGCCAAAGACCGCCACAAAAATCGCACCACAGATGTAGAGCATCATGTAATGCAGATCGGTTTGCGCAGCTGCAATCTTGGTCGCAGACGGAGGCAAGTCGAGCTGACGAACAGCGGGCCCGCCTGGCAGGTCGCCAACAGCCCAGGCAGCTGTTGAGCACAGCGCTGACCCGATCAACCCCAACTTTGAAACACCACGCCAATACCGACTCACCCGATACCCAAGATCGTTGATCATGTCTTCGCTCGCCAAAGATTGAAAGGTCGACCCGACCCGCACAGAACTGCACGGCCAATCGTTACCCATACCTGCTTGAGATATGAGATTTCTCAATTCACTCTAGCCAGCGCCTTGCGCTACCTCAAGACAGATTGAGACCGAAAAGGCTATGAATAACCCGCACTTTGAACACGATTGCCAACACTTTGAACGACACCGGGATCAGCCCCTTGCGCTTCAGCATTGAATCGGCATGGCGATCAAGCCTTGGGTTTGTCGCGCCTCATCATGGTGCGCATGTCTTCCAGCGAGACCCTGGACTCGGCCTCCAGCTTGACTCTCGGCAAGGGTTTGATGGCATGGCCATAGACCAACTCGATCGTCAAACCCAAACGTCCGTCAGGACGCTGCAGTGATGCCGTGAGTGCGTCAAGCAAACGCTGACGCCAACGTGGCGTACGCAAACCAGCAAAACGACCTTCAGCCACGTTGCCACCCCAGGTGCGCCATTCGGCCAGCATTTCCTCAGCGGTAGCCCAGGTCAGTGTCAACGTCTCCATGTCCATGACCGGATCAGCAAAGCCTGCCTTGACCAGTTCATCACCCAAGTCATGCATGTCGATGAAGTCGACTGTGGGCAAGGGCCACCCCACCTGGCGATAGACGGCCCGTAATTCACGTGCAGTGTCAGGCCCCAGGCCCGAACACATCAAAAAGCCATCGACAGACAGATGACGATGCCATTGAGCCATCATGGCCGGCAGATCGGCGCTGGCGTGCAAAGTCATGTTGGCCCACAGCATCTGAGCGCCGCCAGGCAACCAGGGCGCCTGCACCACAGGCTCTTGAAACACCTCGGCCACATCGCGCCGAAACAAGGTTCGCCAAGTGCGCTGGGCAGACTGCTCTGCCTCGGTTTGACTACGCACAGCCAATGCAGCGACGGGCTCGACCACATGGCGCTGCGCTTGCGGATACCGCTTTTGCACCAACTCACACCCCGCACCCATGAAGGCAGACCAGTCGAGCCAGGATTGAGGCTCCAGCTTGATGGGCTCCAGCTTGTCAGCCAAGCGCCGGGCCACCTCCTGGTGCAACCAAGGAGGAGAAGGCAGCGTCGCCAACCGGCGAATCTGGCGCTGCACAGCAACTGGGCTAGGCGCGCACGCCGCGACAGCAGGCGAGGTCAAATTGGAAGATGGGCTTGAAGACATGAGGCGGCCAGTATAGAGATTTGGCTATCACCCCATGAGGGCAACGCCCTTGACCTGCGCGTAGACCGGCATACCCGCATGCAGATGAAGCTGCTCGCACGACCGGCGAGTCAATCGCGCCAGGAGACCCACACCAGAAGACAAGCGCAACTGGATGGTCACTGTGCCAACACGTTCGTCCGATATCGATTCTATGGTGGCAGGCAAGATGTTCACAATGCTGCTGTCTTGCGCCTGCGTCAATGCAATGCTGACGTCTCGCGCCAGGACTCTGGCACGCACCTCGGAGCCAATCGGCGCCGACGACAAACCAACCCAAAAGCGATTCCCTCCGATGTCCAGGCTGCTTTGCCCGTAAGTTGGATGATGCTCGACCACCTTCGCATGCAACAAGGCTGCCGCGTCATCCAGTTGACTCAAGGGCAAGTCCATGCGCGACAAGATGTTGGCCACAAGGCCATCCGCCTGCACCCGCCCCTCTTGCATCAACACCAGATGATCAGCCAGACGCGCAGCCTCGTCCAAGGCATGAGTGACGTAGATCATGGGCAGACCTAGCTCACGATTGAGGCTTTCAAGATAAGGCAGGATTTCCGCCTTGCGTGCCGGGTCCAAAGCCGACAAGGGCTCATCCATCAACAACAAGCTGGGGCTAGTCAACAACGCGCGCGCGATGGCAATGCGTTGACGCTCTCCACCTGATAACCCGTCTGTCGCACGGTGCTGAAGATGCCCGATGCCTAGCAAGGCCACCGCATCGTCCAAAGAAATTCGCCGCTGAGCCTGCGGCGTGCGTTTCAAGCCGTATTCCAGATTGCCTTTGACGCTCAAATGAGGAAACAAGCTGGCCTCTTGGAAAACGTAGCCAATGGGGCGCTCGTGCACAGGCTTGAACAAACCTTGCGCATCGTCCTGCCAGGTTTGACCGTTGACACGCACGACACCAGAGGCTTGGGACAAGCCTGCCAAACACCTGAGCACCGTCGTTTTGCCGCATCCAGACGGTCCCAACAATACAGTCACGCCCGCCCCCGGCAAGCGCAAGGCCACATCCAAGTCAAACCCGGCAAAAGCCAGCTTCAGGTCAGCCTGAATCACACTCACAACCGCCCCCCTCGTTGAGCAACAAGGCTTGAGCGGCCATTCAGCCCGTTGAGGCTGTACAGAACAAGCATGACCAGCAAACCAAACGCCACCATGCCGCCAGCCAGCAAATGCGCTTTGCCGTAGTCCATCGCTTCCACATGACCATACAAAGCCACTGACAGCACACGGGTTGCACCAGGGATGTTGCCCCCAATCATCAACACCACACCAAATTCACCCACGGTGTGGGCAAAGCCCAGCACCGCCGCCGTCAAAAACCCTGGGCGAGCCAATGGCAAGGCCACCGTGACAAAGCGATCCCAAGGCCCGGCACGCAAGGTAGCCGCCACATCCAAAGGCCGAGCGCCAATGGCCTCAAAGGCCTGCTGCAAGGGTTGAACCACAAAAGGCAAAGAGTGCAAGACCGATGCCACCACCAAGCCCGCAAAGGTAAAGGGCAGCAGCCCCCAGCCAGCAGCTTGGGTGAATTGCCCACCCCACCCCTGCGGCCCCAGAAGCATCAGCAAATAAAAGCCGATAACGGTGGGCGGCAACACCAATGGCAAAGCCACCACGGCTGCCACAAGACCTTTGAGTCGAGACGCTGTACGGGCCAACCACCACGCCAGCGGCGTACCCAATATGAGCAGCAACAACGTCGTACATGCAGCCAACTGAGCCGTCAGGCTCAGGGCTTGCCAATCATCTGCATCAAGCATGGCAAATCGTGTTCATAGGCGCGCACCCCACAACAAGGCGCCATCCAACTCGATTGATTACATCACAGCCCTGCAAGCCCCCCCCCAAAGGTGGCCCTCCTACAGAGTGATGGCTGTGAAACAGCCCGATCCCTAAAGTGATCGGATGTTGAAACTACTGAGCCCCTCGCTGTCGTGGCTGCCAACCATGCTGAAGGCAGGCACCGCTTGCCAAGTATGCAGTCAATGGCAACCGCATCGGGTATGCCTGAGCTGCCAGGTGGAATTTGCACCTCGATTGTGTCGCTGCAGCCGGTGCGGGCTACAACTGCACCCCCACGGCGACAGCAAGGTTTGCGCAGCCTGTGAAGACTACCCACCCGACATGGATCAGGTCATCACCGCCGTGGACTTTGCGCCACCTTGGTCTGACGTGATTGGCAGCCTGAAGTTCGGCTCAACACCAGCCATGGCCCACACCTTGTCCCGGCTCATGGCAGATGCCGTTCGCAGGGAAAGCTGG
>JBDKHX010000027.1:0-9377 GCA_039797415.1 Pseudomonadota bacterium
AGCTGATCGCTCCTATCGCTATGGAAGAAGGTCTGCGCTTCGCTATCCGTGAAGGCGGTCGTACCGTCGGCGCCGGCGTGGTTGCCAAGATCCTCGACTAATCGTTTTTCGTTCAGTTTTGGCCAGTAGGGGTATAGCTCAATTGGCAGAGCGTCGGTCTCCAAAACCGAAGGTTGTAGGTTCGATTCCTACTGCCCCTGCCAGATACTGAACATCAAACTGCCGCTGTAACACAGCAGCCCGCGAGCCCTGAAAAGGTCCGCGGGCTTTGCCGCCTCAAACATAACGTCCATGGCCACCTCGGATATCGAAACCGTCGCAACAGGGGCTGATAAAGCCAAGCTCGCCGCAACAGGCTTGCTGGTTGTCGGCGCCGTCGCTGCGTTCTACCTGCTGGGCAAACACGACCTCTGGTTGCGTGTGCTGGCCTTGCTGGTGCTCGTGGCTGCAGCCGTGGGCGTGTTTTTCACATCCGCACAGGGCAAAGAGCTGATTGCTTTTGGTCAAGACTCTGCCAAAGAGTTGCGTAAGGTCGTGTGGCCTACCCGCCCAGAGGCCACCCAGATGACTGCTTACGTGTTTGCGTTTGTGGTCGTCATGGCCTTGTTCCTGTGGCTGACAGACAAATCGTTGGAATGGTTGATTTACGGCCTGATTCTCGGCTGGAAGCAATAAATTTCCCAAAACGATCGAAAACACCCAAACGAGGTTGATTCAATGAGCGACGCACAAGCCACTCCCGCCACCACCGCGCCACTGCGTTGGTATGTGGTCCACGCCTATTCCGGCATGGAAAAGGCTGTCGAGCGCAATCTGCGTGAACGCATTGACCGCGCTGGCATGCAAGCCCAATTCGGTCGCATTCTCGTGCCAACCGAAGAAGTCGTTGAAGTCAAAAACGGCAAGAAGTCGGTCACTGAGCGTCGTTTCTATCCAGGCTACGTCCTGGTTGAGATGGCGATGACCGATGAGTCGTGGCACTTGGTCAAAAACACCTCCAAGGTCACAGGCTTTGTGGGTGGCGCCAAGAACCGTCCGGTGCCCATCTCGGAAGACGAGGTCATGAAGATCGTCAACCAGATGCAAGAAGGCATCGAGAAGCCGCGGCCCAAGGTTGAGTGGGAAGTCGGTGAAGTCGTTCGTGTCAAAGAAGGCCCGTTCACGGACTTCAATGGCTCGATCGAAGAAGTCAACTACGACAAGTCCAAGTTGCGCGTGTCTGTCACCATTTTTGGTCGCGCTACACCGGTTGAGTTGGACTTCGGTCAGGTCGAAAAGATCTGATCACCTCTCGCGACGCAGGGTCGGGTACTTGCCTGATTTGCATCGTCGAGTGATAATCGCAGATTCCGCTTGAACATGGCGGTGAGCGGCGCTCGGGTTCACCTGTGCGCCGCTTGATCATGTTCCGTGTCAGGCGCAAACGAGACTGCGTCAAGAGGAGCCAGGAAGGGGTGCCCCAAGCCTGGCGTTTGACTCAACCGGATTGGCGTGGCCGCCAGACGGTTCTAGGAGAAAGTTATGGCCAAGAAGATTATCGGCTTCATCAAGCTGCAAATCCCGGCTGGTAAGGCAAACCCTTCGCCTCCAGTTGGTCCAGCGCTGGGTCAGCGCGGTCTGAACATCATGGAGTTCTGCAAGGCGTTCAACGCCCAGACTCAAGGTGTTGAACCCGGTCTGAAGCTGCCTGTCGTGATCACGGCATTCGCAGACAAGTCCTTCACTTTCATCATCAAGACTCCTCCAGCAACCGTGTTGCTGAAGAAGGCTGCGAAGATCGAAAAGGGCTCGCCACGTCCTCAATCTGACAAGGTCGGCAAGCTGACTCGTGCTCAGGTCGAAGAAATCGCCAAGACCAAGCAAAAAGACCTGACTGCTGCTGATTTGGACGCAGCTGTCCGTACCATCGCTGGTTCTGCCCGTTCGATGGGCATCATCGTGGAAGGTGTTTAATCATGGCTAAGCTGACAAAACGCCAACAGGCTTTCGCTGGCAAGGTGGACACCACCAAGCTGTACGCCTTCGACGACGCTCTGGCTCTGATCAAGGAAGCCGCTGTCGCCAAGTTTGACGAATCCATCGACGTTGCTGTGCAACTGGGCGTGGACGCCAAGAAGTCGGACCAAGTGGTCCGTGGTGCTGTCGTGATGCCTAACGGCACCGGCAAGACCAAGCGCGTGGCTGTGTTCGCACAAGGCGCCAAGGCTGAAGAAGCCAAGGCTGCTGGCGCTGACATCGTGGGTATGGAAGACCTGGCTGAACAAGTCAAGGCTGGCAACATCAACTTCGACGTGGTGATTGCTTCCCCAGACACCATGCGTATCGTTGGTACCTTGGGTACGGTTCTGGGCCCACGTGGTCTGATGCCTAACCCTAAGGTCGGCACCGTGACGCCTGACGTCGCAACCGCTGTCAAGAACGCCAAGGCTGGTCAAGTTCAGTTCCGCGTTGACAAGGCCGGCATCATCCACGGCACCATCGGTCGTCGCTCGTTCGACGCTGACAAGCTCAAGGGCAACCTGGCCGCTTTGTTGGACGCACTGACCAAGCTGAAGCCTGCTTCCAGCAAGGGCGTGTACCTGAAGAAGGTCGCTGTGTCCTCCACCATGGGTGTGGGCGTCCGCGTTGATGTGAACAGCATCACCGGCTGATTTTCGCAAGAAATTGCCAAACCTCACGCGAGTCTGGCGTGATGTGTTTGAAAAGAATTGGTGGGCTGCAGCCGTCAGGCTGCAGGCTATCAAAGACCGTAGGCGTGGGTCGCGTTGGCAGTATCGCGTGACCGACTTAATCCACCAGCCTACGCAGATGGCGTCCCCGCCGTGAAGATTTTTCATCCTGGCTTGCTGGGGTGTGATTTCAAAACGGTTAGGTCGCTGCAACTGGGTGTGCCCCAAGTGCAGGTCTTTTCGGAGTCTGCGCAAAAGGGCATGTTTGAAGGAGTAGACCTTGAGTCTCAATCGCAACGAGAAAGAAGCCGTCATCGCTGAAGTGGCTGCCCAAGCGGGCAAGTCGCAGACGCTTGCACTGGCTGAGTACCGCGGTCTCACCGTGGCTCAACTGGATCAGCTGCGCAAAACCGCCCGTGCACAAGGTGTGTATCTTCACGTTCTGAAGAACACGCTGGCACGTCGCGCTGTTGCCGGCACTCCATTTGAAGTCGCTGCTGAGAGCATGAGCGGCCCGCTGATCTATGGCTTCTCTGAAGATGCCGTAGCCGCAGCAAAAGTGATCGCTGACTTTGCCAAGGGCAATGACAAGCTGGTCATCAAGGCTGGTGCATACGCTGGCAAGGCTCTGGACGTCAATGGCGTCAAGGCCCTGGCATCGATTCCAAGCCGCGAAGTTCTGCTGGCCCAAATTTGCGGTCTGCTGCAATCGCCAATCTCGGGCTTCGCTCGCGTTTTGGCTGCAGTGTCCGAGCAAAAGGGTGGCGGCGCTCCTGCTGCTGAAGAAGCACCTGCTGAAGCCCCTGCTGCTTGATCGACTCCTTCGAGTCATCAACTTGTACCGCATTCAACATCTAACCGATTTTAGGAAATCAAAATGGCATTCGATAAAGACGCATTCCTGACCGCCCTGGACAGCATGTCCGTGATGGAACTCAACGAGCTGGTCAAGGCCATCGAAGAGAAGTTTGGCGTGTCCGCTGCTGCTATGGCTGCTCCAGCCGCTGGTGGCGCTGCTGGTGGCGCTGCTGCTGCTGAAGAAAAGACTGAGTTCAACGTCGTGTTGACCGGCGCTGGCGCTAACAAGGTTGGCGTGATTAAGGCTGTGCGTGAAATCACTGGCCTGGGTCTGAAGGAAGCCAAGGACCTGGTTGACGGCGCTCCAAAGAACGTCAAGGAAGGCATTGCCAAGGCTGACGCTGAAGCCGCTGTCAAGAAGCTGGTTGAAGCTGGCGCTACTGCCGAAATGAAGTAATTCAGGGCTCGCCTTGGCGAGCTTTGGATGACGACAAGCTGCCCTTTTTCAAGGGCAGCTTTCGCCTTTTCGGGGGCTTTTGTCCCTGAGAGCAGCCGAGAAACTCGCTGGTGATACACTAGTGGGTTTCCCGAGTGTTCTCTGAACCGACTGCGGAGAACCGGTTTGGTCGAGCCAAGGTGCAATGCCTTGGTTGTCTGCCAGCGGTTGGTAGTGGCCAACCACCAAGCCTCAGACGCAAGTTCTGAATGGCCAGTCGCCGAACAGCGATTCGAGCCCCACGGCCAGGGGACGGATTGAATTCGAAACGGGTTGCCTGATGGCACCCGAAACGGAGAGTTTATGGCGCAAGCAACCCCCTATAGCTACACCGAGCGCAAGCGAATTCGCAAGAGCTTTGGCAAGCGCGGCAGCGTGCTGAACGTTCCTTATCTGCTGACCATGCAGAAGGATTCGTACGTTGCCTTCCTGCAAAAAGAAGTGCCTCCGCAACAACGCAAGCCCGAAGGCTTGCAGGCGGCTTTCATTTCGGCTTTCCCCATTGTTTCGCACAATGGTTTCGTCGAAATGAAGTTCCTCGAATACAACATTGCCAAGCCAGCTTTCGATGAGCGTGAGTGTCAGCAACGGGGTTTGACCTTTGCGTCAGCCGTGCGTGCTCGCCTGCAAATGATCATTTACGACCGTGAGACATCGACGTCTCAGTCCAAGGTGGTCAAGGAAGTGAAGGAACAAGAGGTCTACATGGGCGAAGTGCCCCTGATGACCGACTACGGTTCTTTCATCATCAACGGTACCGAGCGCGTGATCGTGTCTCAGTTGCACCGTTCGCCTGGCGTGTTCTTCGAGCACGACAAGGGTAAGACGCACTCGTCTGGCAAGTTGTTGTTCAGCGCTCGCATCATCCCTTACCGTGGCTCCTGGTTGGACTTCGAATTCGATCCGAAGGACCTGCTGTACTTCCGCGTGGACCGTCGCCGCAAGATGCCAGTGACGACCCTGCTGAAGGCCATTGGCATGAACAATGAGCAGATCTTGGCCACGTTCTTCCAGAACGACAATTTCAAGCTCATGGATTCCGGCGCCCAAATGGCATTCGTGCCAGAGCGTCTGAAGGGCGAAGTCGCCCGTTTCGACATCACCGACAAGTCTGGTTCGGTCATCGTTGAAAAAGACAAGCGCATCACCGCACGTCACACACGTCAGTTGGAGCAATCTGGCACCACGCACATCAGCGTGCCAGAAGACTTCCTGCTGGGGCGCGTTCTGGCCAAGAACCAGATCGACCCTGACACCGGCGAAATCATTGCCAAGGCCAACGAAGAGTTGACCGAAGCACTGCTCAAGAAGCTGCGCGTTGCTGGCATCCTCGACATCGAAGTCCTGTTCACCAATGAACTGGATCAAGGTGCGTACATGTCGCAAACCTTGGCCACCGACGAAACAGCCGACGAATTGGCTGCTCGCGTTGCCATCTACCGCATGATGCGCCCTGGCGAGCCTCCAACCGAGGACGCCGTGCAAGCCTTGTTCGGTCGCCTGTTCTACAACGAAGACACGTACGACCTGTCGCGCGTGGGCCGCATGAAGTTCAACGCCCGCGTGGGCCGCGACGAAGGCACTGGCCCGATGACCTTGTCCAACGACGACATCCTGTCCGTCGTGAAGATCCTGGTCGAATTGCGTAACGGCCGTGGCGAAGTCGATGACATCGACCACTTGGGTAACCGTCGTGTTCGTTGCGTGGGCGAATTGGCTGAAAACCAATACCGTTCCGGCCTGGCTCGCATCGAGAAGGCTGTGAAGGAACGTTTGGGCCAAGCTGAAACCGAAGCCCTGATGCCGCATGACCTGATCAACTCCAAGCCGATCTCTGCGGCTTTGAAGGAGTTCTTCGGTGCATCGCAGCTGTCGCAGTTCATGGACCAAACCAACCCACTGTCGGAAATCACGCACAAGCGTCGTGTTTCCGCTCTGGGCCCAGGCGGTCTGACTCGCGAACGCGCAGGCTTTGAAGTTCGTGACGTGCACCCCACCCACTACGGTCGTGTGTGCCCAATCGAAACGCCTGAAGGTCCAAACATTGGTCTGATCAACTCGCTGGCTCTGTACGCTCGCCTGAACGAATACGGCTTCCTGGAGACGCCTTATCGTCGCGTGGTGGACAGCAAGACCACGATGCAGATCGACTATCTGTCGGCCATCGAAGAAGGCAAGTACGTGATCGCGCAGGCCAACGCCTCGCTCGACGCCGAAGGCCGTCTGACCGACGAGTTGGTGTCTGCCCGTGACCACGGTGAATCCGTGTTGACCTCGCCTGAGCGCATCCAGTACATGGACGTGGCCCCAACACAGATCGTGTCGGTTGCTGCTTCCTTGGTGCCATTCCTCGAGCACGACGACGCGAACCGCGCGTTGATGGGCGCCAACATGCAACGTCAGGCTGTGCCTGTGCTGCGTCCTGAAAAGGCCGTGGTCGGTACGGGCGTGGAGCGTGTGGCTGCAGTGGACTCGGGTACCGTGGTGACTGCCAAGCGTGGTGGTGTGGTTGACTATGTCGACACCAACCGCGTGGTGATCCGCGTGAACGACGCCGAAGCAACCGCTGGCGAAGTGGGCGTGGACATCTACAACCTGATCAAGTATCAGCGTTCCAACCAGAACACCAACATCCACCAACGTGCCATCGTCAAGCGCGGTGACCAAGTGGGTGCTGGCGACGTGATCGCCGACGGCGCATCGACCGACCTGGGCGAATTGGCTCTGGGTCAGAACATGCTCGTGGCCTTCATGCCATGGAACGGCTACAACTTCGAAGACTCGATCATGATCTCCGAGCGCGTGGTGGCTGAAGACCGCTACACCTCGATTCACATCGAAGAACTCGTCGTGATGGCCCGCGACACCAAGCTGGGCTCTGAAGAAATCACACGCGACATCCCGAACCTGTCCGAGCACCAATTGGCGCGTCTGGACGAGTCCGGCATCGTCTACGTCGGTGCCGAAGTCGGCCCTGGCGACGTGTTGGTTGGTAAGGTCACGCCTAAGGGCGAAACCACCCTGACACCTGAAGAGAAGCTGCTGCGCGCCATCTTCGGTGAAAAGGCTTCCGACGTGAAGGACACCTCCCTGCGTGTGGATCAAGGCACCTCCGGTACCGTGATCGACGTGCAAGTGTTCACCCGTGAAGGCATCCAGCGTGACAAGCGCGCTCAACAGATCATCGACGATGAACTGAAGCGCTTCCGTCTGGACCTGAACGACCAGTTGCGTATTGTTGAAGCTGACGCTTTCGACCGTATCAAGAAGCTGCTGATCGGTAAGGTGGCCAACGGTGGTCCTAACAAGTTGGCCAAGGGCACAACTCTGGACGACGCTTATCTGGCATCGGTTGACAAGTTCCATTGGTTCGACATCCGTCCTGCAGAGGACGAGTTGGCCAACCAGCTGGAATCGATCAAGAACTCGCTGGAACAAACCCGCCACAGCTTCGACCTGCACTTTGAAGAAAAGCGCAAGAAGTTGACCCAAGGCGACGAGTTGCCAGCTGGCGTGCTGAAGATGGTCAAGGTTCACTTGGCTGTGAAGCGTCGCTTGCAGCCTGGTGACAAGATGGCCGGTCGTCACGGTAACAAGGGTGTGGTCTCCAAGATCGTTCCGATCGAAGACATGCCTTACATGGCTGACGGTACCCCTGCTGACATCGTGTTGAACCCTCTGGGTGTGCCATCACGTATGAACGTGGGTCAGGTTCTGGAAGTGCACTTGGGCTGGGCTGCCAAGGGTATTGGTCAACGCATCGGCGACATGCTGCAACGCGAAGCCGCTGTGGCTGAGCTGCGCAAGTTCTTCGACGAGCTGTACAACCAGTCCGGTGGCAAGAAGGAAGACATCAATTCCTTCACCGATACCGAAATCATCGAAATGGCCGGCAACCTGTCCAAGGGTGTCCCGTTTGCCACGCCGGTGTTCGACGGTGCCAAGGAAGAAGAAATCCGCGCCATGTTGCAACTGGCCTACCCGGCCGACATCGCCAAGGCCAAGGGCCTGACGCCTACCCGTACTCAAGCCACTCTGCACGATGGCCGTACTGGTGAAGCGTTCGAGCGTCCTGTCACTGTGGGCTACATGCACGTCCTGAAGTTGCACCACTTGGTCGACGACAAGATGCACGCCCGTTCGACCGGTCCTTACAGCTTGGTCACGCAGCAGCCGCTGGGTGGTAAGGCTCAGTTCGGTGGTCAGCGTTTCGGTGAAATGGAAGTGTGGGCGCTGGAAGCGTATGGCGCCTCTTACGTCCTGCAGGAAATGCTCACGGTCAAGTCCGATGACGTGAATGGCCGTACCAAGGTTTACGAGAACATCGTCAAGGGCGAGCACTCGATTGAAGCCGGTATGCCTGAATCGTTCAATGTGTTGGTCAAGGAAATCCGCTCCTTGGGCATCGACATCGAACTTGAACGTAACAACTGATTAGGAATAGGAGAGAACCCATGAAAGGTTTACTGGACCTGTTCAAGCAATTCACGCCGGATGAGCATTTCGATGCCATCAAGATCGGCCTGGCTTCGCCCGAGAAGATCCGTTCGTGGTCTTTCGGCGAAGTAAAAAAACCTGAAACCATCAACTACCGTACGTTCAAGCCTGAGCGTGATGGCCTGTTCTGCGCCAAGATCTTTGGCCCGATCAAGGACTACGAATGCCTGTGCGGTAAGTACAAGCGTCTGAAGCACCGCGGCGTCATCTGCGAAAAGTGCGGCGTCGAAGTGACACAGACCAAGGTTCGTCGTGACCGCATGGGTCACATCGAACTGGCTGCACCTTGCGCTCACATCTGGTTCCTGAAGTCCCTGCCTTCGCGCTTGGGCCTGGTTCTGGACATGACCCTGCGTGACATCGAACGCGTGCTGTACTTTGAAGCATACGTGGTGGTGGATCCTGGCATGACCCCGCTGAAGAAATTCAGCATCATGTCCGAGGACGACTACGACGCCAAGCGCATCGAGTACGGTGATGAATTCATCGCCTTGATGGGCGCCGAAGGCATCCAGAAGTTGCTGGCTGAGATGGATCTCGACGTCGAGATCGACAAGCTGCGCAACGACATGACCGGCTCCGAGCTGAAGGTCAAGAAGAACTCCAAGCGCCTGAAGGTCATGGAAGCCTTCAAGAAGTCGGGCATCAAGCCTAACTGGATGGTGATGGAAGTGCTGCCCGTGTTGCCTCCGGACTTGCGTCCGCTGGTGCCGCTGGACGGCGGTCGCTTTGCGACCTCTGACTTGAACGATCTGTATCGTCGTGTCATCAACCGTAACAACCGTCTGGCTCGTCTGCTGGAATTGAAGGCTCCTGAAATCATCGTGCGCAACGAAAAGCGCATGCTGCAAGAGTCCGTCGATTCGCTGCTGGACAACGGCCGTCGTGGCAAGGCCATGACCGGTGCGAACAAGCGT
>JBDKHX010000028.1:0-9256 GCA_039797415.1 Pseudomonadota bacterium
GGCGCTGCGACATATGTTGCAGAGCACGCACCACACGGCCGCCGTGGCGCTTACACAGCCTGGATCCAAACGACTGCGACCATGGGCTTGTTCTTGTCCTTGTTGGTTATTTTGGGGACACGCACGGCGCTGGGAGAGGAAGCATTTGCAGATTGGGGCTGGCGTATCCCCTTCATTGTTTCCATCGCTCTGCTGGGGATCAGCGTGTGGATTCGTTTGAGCATGAACGAAAGCCCCGCTTTCAAGAAGATGAAGGAAGAAGGCAAGACATCCAAAGCGCCTTTGTCCGAATCCTTCGGTCAGTGGTCTAACCTCAAGATTGTGCTCCTGGCTTTGTTTGGCCTGGTCGCAGGTCAAGGTGTGGTTTGGTATACAGGCCAGTTCTATGCCTTGTTCTTCCTGACTCAAACCCTGAAGGTGGATGGCGCAACAGCCAACATTTTGGTCGCGATCTCTCTGCTGATTGCCACACCGTTTTTCGTGGTGTTCGGCTCGCTGTCCGACAAGATTGGTCGCAAACCGATCATCTTGGGTGGTTGTCTGGTTGCCGCGTTGACCTACTTCCCACTGTTCAAGGGGCTGACTGAAGCGGCCAACCCTGATCTGGCTCGTGCGCAGTCTTCGGCTCCTGTCACCCTGGTGGCGGACCCTGCTGAGTGCTCATTCCAGTTCAACCCAACTGGCACCACCAAGTTCACCAGCTCTTGCGACATTGCCAAGCAAGTTCTGGCTTCGAACTCCGTCAACTATGAAAACGTTGCCGGCACCGGTATGGCCCAGATCAAAGTGGGCGACAAGGTGATCCCTTCCTACACATCCAAGGGCATGGCGCCTGACGATGCCAAGAAGCAAGATGCCGCTTTCAAGAAAGAGGTGGGCGCAGCAATCAAGGCAGCCGGTTACCCAGCCAAGGCGGACCCTGCCAAGCTGAACAAACCTGTGGTGGTGGCGATCCTGACCTTGTTGGTGATCTACGTGACCATGGTTTATGGTCCGATTGCGGCGATGTTGGTGGAGTTGTTCCCCACTCGCATCCGCTACACGTCAATGAGTTTGCCGTACCACATCGGTAACGGATGGTTTGGCGGCCTGTTACCAACCACCGCATTTGCCATCGTGGCTCAGACCGGGAACATCTACAACGGCTTGTGGTATCCGATCATCGTTGCTTTGATGACGTTTGTGATTGGTCTGTTGTTTGTGACGGAGACCAAAGACGTGGACATCTACGCCAACGATTGAGGTGTGGACTGGCAGTGTCATGCTGCCAAGTGATCATGCAAAGGCCCTTCGGGGCCTTTGCTGTTTTTTGACGGGGATTACGCTGTGGCTTCTTGTTCGCGCACCATTTGATCCAGTGCGGCGCAGACCTCAGCAAAACGGCCAGCGATCACCGTGCGGCGTGCATCGGATGGGTCGCTGCAAATGCGCAGGTGATGCATGGGCATGCGGTTGACTGTGCGTGTGGATGCAGGGCGCACGATCGAGCGTGCTGTCACGGCCCCCGATGCGCTCATGCCCACGTTGGAAGCCACAGCCATGGGACGAGCCGCAGGCTTGGTTGGTTGAGAGCGGAAGAAGAACGCGCGTGCAAATTGGTGAATCATGATGAACTCCGAAAACTGAAAAGGAATTCGGCAGGATTCGTTAAAAAGCTGCGCGCACGGGATCGCACCAAGACGGGCGAACCCGCTTGCTACAAATGCCCGCCACCCGTGCGGCAGTGTGGATCAGTTCAGGGGCTGGTTACGTATCAACCCAACCGCGAGACCTTCAACCTCAAAGTCGTCATCTGGTGTGACAACGATGGGGCGGAAGTCTGGGTTTTCAGGCAGCAATTCAATGCCATCTGAAGTGCGCTGGAAGCGCTTGACTGTGACTTCGTCACCGATGCGGGCGACCACAATTTGGCCGTTCCGTGCATCGCGTGTTTTGGCAACTGCCAGCAGGTCACCATCAAGGATGCCGATGTCCTTCATGCTCATGCCTTTGACGCGCAGCAAAAAATCAGGGCGTTTGGCAAACAGGCTGGGTTCAACCGTGTAGCTTTGTTCAATGTGTTCTTGCGCCAGGATGGGGTTGCCCGCAGCAACCCGGCCAACCAACGGCAACACCAGTTGTTCCAGTCCTGGCAAGGTGCGGTTCAAAGCAGACAGCACACTGCTGGTTTTGCTGGTGTCCGTCTTTTTGCGTGTTTCGTTGACCGTGCGCAGGGTGCCCGCTTTCAAGCGAATGCCACGTGATGTGCCCCCGACCAACTCGATCACGCCTTTGCGTGCCAGTGCTTGCAGGTGTTCTTCAGCCGCATTGGCAGATTTGAAGCCCAATTCAGCAGCGATCTCGGCACGCGTGGGCGGAGCCCCTGTTCGGGCAATGGCGCGCTGGATCAGCTCAAAGATTTGCTGCTGGCGTGGGGTGAGTTTGGGTTTATCGTTCGTCATCGCAGATGGCAGTCGTTGATCGACATTGACTGTCATTCTATACAGGACTGTTTGTTTGTCCAGTACTTTTTATCCAGTGTTTTTGAGGTTGGATATGGCTGTGGGATCAACGCGTCACATTGTGGTGTTGGGTACGGGGGGCACGATTGCTGGAACAGGATCGGATCTGGAGCAAGCATGGCGATACGACGCGGCACAGTTGTCTGTCGATCAATTGGTATCGGCCATTCCCGAACTGGGGGCCTTCCATCTGCGGTGTGAGCAAGTGGCTCAAATCGACAGCAAGGACATGAACTGGCGGGTTTGGCAGGCGTTGGGCGAGGCTCTGCAATCACATTTGGCTCAGGATGACGTAGCGGGCGTTGTCATCACTCATGGCACCGACACGCTGGAAGAAACGGCCTACCTGATCAACGCATTGCACGACGGAGGCAAACCGGTTGTGTTGACCGCAGCCATGCGCCCTGCAACGGCGGCAGATGCCGATGGGCCACGCAATTTGCTTGATGCCTGCAAGGTGGCCCAATGGGCTGCTGATCAAGGGCGGGGGGGGGTGGTGGCTGTCATGGCTGGCAAGGTGTGGGCGGCCAGCCAGGTGCGCAAAATGCACAGCCATGCCTTGGATGCGTTTGACGGCGGCGGCGCCCCTGCGGTGGCTTCCCTGTTGTCTGATGGATCGGTGCTGTCATTGGTGGATGCTTGGCCAGCTGCAGGCGGGCTCGGGTGGTCTTGCCTGGAAACGGCTGAACCGCCTCGGGTAGAAATCATCACCAGCCATGCCGATGCAGACGGGTTGATTGTTCACGCTTTGCGCGACGCCGCGCCTGATTTGAAGGGCTTGTTGGTGGCTTGCACGGGGCACGGCACGATCAACGGGCCTTTGGAGGCCGCCTTGCGTCAGGCTCAGACGGAGGGCGTCACGGTTTGGCGGAGCAGTCGCGTGGCCAAAGGTGGCGTGGTGCCCCGTGAGGGGGACGCTCTGTTTGCTGTGGAGGGGTTGACTGCAGCCCAAGCGCGCTTGGCGTTGGTGCTGCATGAATTAGGTGCCCGATTGTTTTGAGGGAAGGTTTGGCAGGTATGGACTCAGTCGGTGGTGTCCAGCTCGCATCAGGTTTGACCTGTTGACCTTCCTGAGAGTTAGCAGGGTGATCTGCTCTCGGGCTGATACGAACTATGCCTGCCGAATGTGAAAGCACTGTGACAGTGCGCCACTTTTGGGATCAGGGTTGAAGGCGCAGGCTGATGGGGCCCGATCCCAGCACCATTCTGAAGTCTTGCCCGGCCAGGTTTTCGCCCATTTTTGGATGCCAGACGCGCACTCGGTGATCGCCTGCGGGGACGTCGATGTCCACCTTGCCTTGTCCATTGGTGACGCCAAAGTAGGGCGTGTCCACCACATGGATGTGGCCCACCATGTTGTCGTGGATGTTGCAGCCCAAAGTGGCGGTGCCGGGTTTGTCAAACGTCACGGGTGCGGATGGGCGCCCGGTGTAGAGCTTGATCTCAAAAGACTTGGCGCTGGAGAAGGAATAGACGTGGTGCCGAACCGTATCAAAGTTCGGAAAGTTCACAGATGTACCTGTTTGGATGACCACCAGTCTAGGGGCAAATTGTTTGTCGCGCTGGGCCATGTCGACAGTTTTGCCACTGGTGCTTGCAGGTGTGCTTTTGACGGTAATCGAAACGGCGGCTTCGGCCAGCGCCTGGCCAGCTTCATCAACAACGGTGATGGTTTGGGGGGCAGCCGTGGCGCTCAAGCTCCAGACTGCCGCGGCCATGGCGGTGCACAGTGATCGAATCATGGTGCTTTGACAATGTCTCGACGGGTGGGCGCCACACGGCGTAAGAGTTCATTTTTGGCTGAATCTGAAATGCCTGCGCGGTCCAGCTCTTCACGCAAGATGGTCACCATCAAATCGAATTCAGAAGCGGTGATGTTGGACTTGGCGTGAGTGTTCGCCATGGTCTCGCCCTCGTATTGACACGGGCCGTCGGCCACTTTGCAGATGTAGGCTACAACGCTTTCCTTCAGATAAGGCATCTTGACGCCTTGGAACGAGCGCTTGGATCGCGGGTCTGTTGACACCCGGTCCATGGTGCGATTGACGACTGTGGTGACGCCACTTTGCCCGCCCAGTTGCTGGTACAGGCTGTAGTCGCCGTTGGCAGAAGGGGTGGTGCAGGCCATCAAGACGGCCAAGCTCCAACTGATGGCAACGCCAAATAGCGCCAGTCGGATGTGCTTGATCCGTACGGAAACAGGAGCGGGCAGCAATCGGTTCATGATCAAAAACCTCGGGTTTGAATGGCCTTATTCAAGGCTTCATGGTGCCCGAATAGCGTGGACACTGATGCCCGAAAAGCGGTTTTTTACGGCCGTTTCCCTTTCGATAGGTGACCGAGATGAAGGCTTGCACAAGCTGTTTTCTTGCATTGAGCGCTCTTTTGCCCTTGGCGGCCCATGCGGGTGATCGCCTGTTGGGAACGGGCGGCGTAACCAGTGTCGAAGGCGCAGGAGGCGGTGGTTTGACGCCCTGGGCCACCATCGCCGGAACCGGCAGTGCCAACCAAACCGGTGGGGTTGCCTTTGCGACTCGCTTGGAGACCAATGGCCGCTACCGTCTGGATGTCGTCGGCGCCGCCCTGGGTTGGCACGATCGTTTGGAGGTCAGCGCTTCAAGGTGGACTTTTGATCTGGCCGATGTGGTGCCAGGCAAGACCATTGCCATGGACGTGCTGGGTGCCAAGATCAAGGTGTTGGGTGATGCGGTGTACGACCAGGATTCATGGGTGCCGCAGGTCAGCCTGGGGGCACAGTACAAAGTCAACGAAAGTGATGCGCTGGTCAAGTCCTTGGGGGCTCAGTCCAGCCGAGGCGTAGATGTGTATGCCAGTGCAACCAAGTTGTGGTTGGGCGCGGCGGCGGGGCGCAATGTGCTTGCGTCTGTCACCACCCGCATGACCAAAGCCAATCAGTTTGGCCTGGTCGGTTTTGGTGGGCCCAGGTCTCAGGCCTACCAACTCAAGCTGGAGGGCAGTGTGGGCCTGATGTTGCGTGACGACCTGGTCGTGGGCGCGGAGATCCGTCAGCGCCCCAATAACCTTCAGGTGGACGACGATGCCGCTACCTTGGCCTACAAAGAAAACATGGCCCATGATGTGTACATCGCCTGGTTCCCTTGCCGTGGCGGCAGCATCACCGCAGCCTGGGTGAACCTGGGTAACGTGGTGAGCAAAGCTGACCAGATGGGCTGGTACCTGTCCGGTCAGTGGAACTTCTGAGTGACTTTGGCAATTTAACGCCCACCCGTGACGTCCAAAATGGCGCCAGCTGTGTAGCTGGCCTGGCTAGACAGCAACCAGACAATGGCCTGCGCCACCTCTTGCGGTTGAGCCGCACGCCCCATGGGCAAGGTGGGCCCCAGGCGGGCAACGCGGTCGGGTTCTCCGCCGGTGGCATGGATGCCGGTGTCGGTGATACCGGGGCGTACCGCACACACGCGAACGCCTTCCGCTGCCACTTCTTTGGACAGGCCTGATGTGAAGACATCAATGGCCCCTTTGCTGGCCGCATAGTCCACATACATGGCTGGGGATCCTTGTCTGACAGCGCTGCTCGACACATTCACGATCACGCCACCGCGACCACCATGCCGGCTTGACATGCGTTTGACGGCTTCTCGCGCGCACAGCATCGGGCCCAACACATTGACCGCCAGCATGCGGTTCAGCCGTTCGGCAGACATCTGGTCCAGGCGCGCCGTCATGTCGATGATGCCTGCGTTGTTGACCAGGCCCGTCAGTGGGGGCAGGTGTTGGTCGGCGTAGGCAAACAGCTTCAGCACATCGGCTTCGATGGCCAGATCGGCTTGGGCCAGGTGGACGGATGCCGCGCCCAGGGTTCGGCAATCTTGGGCAACAGCCTGCGCTGCAGCCTCGTCATGCGCGTAATGAATCAGCACATGTTGACCTTGTGCAGAAAGTAGTCGTGCGGTGGCTGCTCCGATGCCTTTGCTGGCGCCGGTCACTAATGTTGAAGGTAGCATGTGACAACTTTACATTCCCTTTACCCTGCTGTTGAAGTCTCTCAACATGAGGGGGCGACACTGGCGGTATGAGCACAAGCAAACAATTGAGCGGCCTGAAATCGAGCGGGCTGAAGAAGTGGCGCTGGCCCTTGATCCTGGCGGTTCTGGCTGCAGCGGGGTGGGGTGTCAAAAAGGTGTACTTCACCAAGGCACCGGAGCCACAGGTCATCACAGCCCAGGCCACGGTGGAAGACCTGGAGGACACCGTGTTGGCCAGCGGCACCATCCAGGCTCAAAAGGAAGTGAGCGTGGGTGCACAGGTGTCTGGGCAGATCAAGCGTTTGTATGTGGCTTTGGGTGATAAGGTCAAAAAAGGCCAGTTGGTGGCCGAGATTGATTCGACCACGCAAACCAATGCTTTCCGCAATGCCGAGGCGCAGGTTGCCTTGCTGACGGCGCAACGCCGGGCCAAGTTGGCCTTGCAAAAACAGGCGGAGTTGACGTTCAAACGCAAGCAGGAATTGTCTCGACTGGATGCGGGCTCGAAAGCCGAGTTGGAAACTGCAGAGGCCAATCTGGCGACCACCACGGCTGATATAGCCGTGCTGGATGCGCAGATTCGTCAGGCCAATATTGCGGTTGATACCGCGCGTGCCAACTTAGGCTACACCCGCATTACGGCTCCGATTGATGGTGTGGTGATCGCGGTGATGGCTGAAGAGGGCCGTACGGTGAACGCGATCCAAACGGCTCCCTCGATCATCAAGTTGGCCAAGGTGGACCAAGTCCTGATCAAAGCCCAGATTTCCGAGGCGGATGTGGTTCGGGTCAAGCCTGGGTTGCCGGCCTATTTCACCATCTTGGGCGAGCCTTTGCATCGCTTCAATGCCACTTTGCGCGCTGTCGAGCCCGTGCCTGAGGCCAGTCAGACAGATGCCAAAGTCACCACGGCCACATCCACCTCAACGGCCATTTACTACAACGGCTTGTTTGATGTGCCCAACCCCGACGGCAAGCTGCGGGTGTTGATGACGGCGCAGGTCTTTGTGGTGCTCAACAAGGTCGAGCGAGCCTTGGTGATCCCGGCTTCGGCCTTGGGTAAGCGTGACCACAAGACCAAGTCTTATGCCGTCAACGTACTGGAAGGACCCGAGGGCGCGCGCAAAGTGGTGTCCAAACAGGTGAAGATTGGTTTGAACAACCGCGTTCAGGCGCAAGTGCTGGAGGGCCTCAAAGAGGGCGACTTGATTGTGGTGGGCGACGCTTCTGGCGGAGGTGCTGGTAAGGGTTCGGGACGTCCTCCTGGCATGTTCTGATCATGGCCGATTTGCAGACTTCGACAACGCCAGCCTTGCTGGAAGTTCAGGACTTGTGGCGTGAGTACCCATCGGGCGATGGCTCGGTGGCCGTCCTCAAGGGCATCAACTTGCAAATTCAGGCTGGCGAGTTGGTGGCGATCATCGGCGCATCAGGCTCAGGCAAGTCCACCTTGATGAACATCCTGGGTTGCCTGGATCGGCCAACCCGCGGTGTTTACAAGGTGGCTGGGCAGACCACATCGATGCTGGAGGCCGATGATTTGGCGCGTCTGCGCCGGGAGCACTTTGGCTTCATCTTCCAGCGCTATCACCTGATGGGTGATTTGACTGCAATGGGTAACGTCGAGATCCCAGCCATTTACGCGGGCCATGGGCAAGTGGAGCGCCGAACCCGCGCCGCTGCTTTGCTGGGGCGGCTGGGCTTGGGTGACCGTGCGCTGCATCGCCCCGGGCAATTGTCTGGCGGGCAGCAGCAGCGCGTCAGCATTGCGCGTGCCTTGATGAATGGCGGCGACGTCATTCTGGCTGATGAACCAACCGGTGCGCTGGACAGTGTCAGTGGCGAAGAGGTCATGCGCATCTTGCAAGAGTTGCATGCCGATGGTCACACCGTCATCATCGTCACGCATGACCCCAAAGTGGCGCAGCACGCGCAACGCATCATCGAGGTGGCTGACGGCGTGATCGTGTCAGACACCCATCGTGATGGTCGTGCTGTGCCCGCCCAGCCGAAGAAGGAGGCGGGGTCGCCACCGCCCCATCCATGGCGAGCCAATTGGGATCGCCTGACCGAAGCCTTCACGATGGCTTTACGCGCCATGTTGGGCCACCGCATGCGCACCTTGCTGACCATGTTGGGCATCATCATCGGCATCGCCTCGGTGGTGTCGATGGTGGCCTTGGGTGAGGGCTCACGTCAGCGGGTGCTCAAGGACATCTCCGCGATGGGCACCAACACCATCGATATCTTTCCGGGTAAAAATTTTGGTGATCGGCAAGCCAATCGAATCCGAACCCTGGTGCCGGCCGATGCCGATGCGCTGTCACAACTGAGCTATGTCGACAGCGTGACGCCCTCTGTCAGCAACAGCGTGACCCTGCGCCGGGGCAACATCGAAGCGACGGCCAATATCAATGGGGTGGGTGAAGCGTTCTTTCGGGTCAAAGGCTATACCTTGGCACAAGGCCAGGCTTTTGATGCGGACAGTGTGCGTCGTCAAACGCAAGAAGCGGTGATCGACCCGGCGACCAAAAAGGCCTTGTTTCCCGATGGTGAGAACCCGGTGGGTCAGGTGATTTTTCTGGGCGCTGTGCCGGTGCGGATCATTGGCGTGACCTCACCGCAGGAAAGCGCCTTTGCGATGTCGGACAACCTCAATGTCTGGGTGCCTTACACCACAGCCATGCGTCGCATGATGGGGGTGCGCTGGTTACGCAACATCACCGTGCGCATCAGTGAAACGGTGCC
>JBDKHX010000029.1:0-12888 GCA_039797415.1 Pseudomonadota bacterium
GCTCTCCGCTTGGGGCATGCGCGTCACCCTGGCTGAAGACGGTCAGGATGCGCTGGACCTGTTGATGGCCCACCCCAAGCAGGACGCAGACTTTGATCTTGCCCTGGTTGACATGAACATGCCTCGCCTGGACGGGCAAGGTCTGGCTGAGGCCATCAAGACCAGTGGACGCTATGCGGGCCTGAAGATGGTGCTGCTGTCGTCGGTGTCGTCTCCCGATGACGTACGCCGGGCACAGGAAGTGGGCTTCCAACGGTTTGTGCCCAAGCCCCTGCGCAAGGGTGAGTTGCGTCAAGCTATTTTGGGCATTTCCGCTGAACTGGGCGATGCACCGAATGAAGCGATCCGCCTGAACAAGCAAGTTCTGGTTGTGGAAGACAACGCCGTCAACCAGGAGGTTTGCAGCCAGATGCTGCGTCGCCTAGGTTGTGAAGTCAAAGTCGCCAGCTCTGCCCTGGAAGGCCTGCGCCGCTTGGGCGAGCACCGCTATGACCTCGTCCTGATGGACATCCAGATGCCCGGCATGGATGGCATCGAGGCGCTGAACTGGTTCCGCAAGGGATCGAACAACCGCTTCACCTTCGTCACGCCTTCAGATACGCCTGTGATCGCTGTCACGGCCAATGCGCTGGAAGGTGATGAACAACGCTTCCTGGACCAAGGGTTTGATGACTATTTGTCCAAACCATTCCGTCAAAGCCAGTTGCTGAAGGTGCTGTTGGAGCATGCCGGCCCCATCGCTCAAAACGACGAGCCAGCCGCAGCCAAGGTGACCGCCGTGGTTGCCGCACTGGAAGTGAAAGAAGCGACAGCACCGGCAGCCGCCGTAGAGGCACCGCAGCCTGTCGCCACCAACGCCACAAGCCAAAACGAAGTATCCGTTGCAGCCATTTTCGACACCGAGGCCCTTCGCCGCTTGCGCGAGTTGGACCCCAAGGGCGACAACAAGCTGATCGAACGGGTGGCCAAGGCCTTTGAGACCTCCGTTGGGCGACTCCAGCCTCAGCTGGAGGAATCGATTCAAGCCCAAGACAAGGCCGGAATTTTGCATGTTGTGCACACACTCAAGTCCTCGTCAGCCAGCATTGGTGCGCTCAAGTTGTCACAGCAATGTGCCGAAGTTGAGACCATGATCCGACGCCAGTCAGGTGAAGACCTGAGCCCTCGCCTTCGCGACATCCCGCCAGAAATCACGCGGGTGTTGGCTGGCTTGCGTCTGCTGCTGGAGTCCAAGGCATGACGTTGGACAACACCTTCATGCAAGACGAGTTGGAACACCAACCGCGTGTCCTGCTGGTCGATGACGATGAAGTCAATCTGCTGTTGACCTCCATCGCCCTGCGTGAAAGGGGTTTTTCAATCACCGAGGCCAGCTCTGGCGAGCAGGCCTTGCGCATCATCACCGAGTGCATGCCCGATGTGGTGGTGCTGGATGCCGTGATGCCTGGTCTGGACGGCTTTGCGACTTGCCTGGAGTTGCGCCAGTTGCCGGGCTATGAGTCCGTACCTGTTCTGATGCTGACTGGCCTGGACGACGAGGCCTCGATCACTCGCGCTTACGAAGTCGGCGCCACGGACTTTTTCGTCAAGTGCAACCAATGGAGCTTGCTGGCTGGCCGCTTGCGTTACCTGTTGCGAGCCTCCCGCACACGCCATGAGCTGGAGCGCAGCAAGGCCAAACTGGCCCGCGCGCAAGACTTGGCACGCATGGGCAGCTTTGACTGGCGCAAAGGCATTGGCGACATCGTCTTCTCGCTGGAAGGCATGCGCGTGTTCGGCATGCGCCCCAATGAAAAGATGGGCCTGCGCCGCATCGTCCGCTTGATGCAAGAAGACGAACGCAAAGGCTTTTTGCGCATTTTGCGCGAGGTGCTGAATCACGGCACGGTGCTTTGCAACGACATCCAGATCAGCCTGCCTGATGGCCGCCAACGCATCCTGCACATTGAGGCTGAGCCCGAATTCAACGAACTGGCCAATCTGATTGGCTACACCGGCATTGTTCAGGACGTGACCGACCGTCGCGTGGCCGAAGACAAGATCAAGCACCTGGCCAACTTTGACACCCTGACAGGGCTGCCCAATCGGCGCCAGATCTTCTGGCGTGCCGAGCGTGCCATTGAACACGCCAAGCGCCTGAACCACTGCGTGGCTTTGCTGCAAGTGGGTCTGGACCGATTCAAGATCATCAACGAGAACCTGGGGCACCACGCTGGCGATGAATTGCTGGTGGAAGTGTCCCGCCGCCTGCGCAATTGCGTCCGTCACTCGGAACAAGTGATGGAAGGCAGCCTGGACATGAACAGCCAGCGCGTGCACAAAACCTTGGAGGCTGTAGGCCGCCTCGGTGCTGACGAGTTCGTTGTGCTGCTGCCTGAAGTTGCCAACGAAGCCGAAGCCATGGAAACCGCTGCGCGCATCGTTCAAGCGTTGCGTGAGCCCATGATGGCCTCTGGCCAGGAATGCTTCATCACCGCCAGCGTCGGTGTATCCGTCTTTCCGGCTCACGGCTTAACTGTGGCGGACTTGCTGCGCCATGCTGACGTGGCCATGGATCTGACCAAGACCCAAGGCCGCAACAATGCCATGCTGTATGACCCACAGCAGGCCAGCAAAGGCCGGGTCCGTCTGGATCTGGACACCGCGCTGCACAAGGCCTTGGAGCGCAAAGAGCTGGTTTTGTACTACCAACCCAAGGTAGACGTGCGCACCAGCAAGATGGTCGGAGCCGAAGCCTTGATGCGTTGGATTCGAGACGGCCAGATCGTGCCTCCGGGTGACTTCATCCCCTTGGCCGAAGCCACGGGTTTGATCAACGAGATGAGCCTGTGGGCCATTGAAGAAGCGGCGCGTCAAGCTCAGATCTGGGAGCGTAAGTTCGGCTTCAATGCGTCCATCGCGGTGAACTTGCCCAGCCGCCTGTTTGAACAACCCGACCTGGTCGACAAGATTCAAAACATCCTGGCATCGCTCGGTGCAGCCCCACGCTCCATTGAATTGGAAATCACCGAAACCGGTCTGATGAAGGACCTGCAAGGTGTCGTACCGTCATTGCACAAGCTCAATCAAATGGGCACCGAGATCTCCATTGATGACTTTGGCACAGGTTATTCATCGCTGGCTTACTTGACCACCCTGCCCATCAGCGAGGTCAAAATCGACCGGTCTTTTGTGCGCGACCTGGGTGACACCCCTCAAAGCTCGGCGGTGGTCTCGGCGATCATCGCCCTGGCCCGTGCGCTGGGCTTGAGGGTGATCGCTGAAGGCGTGGAAAAAGTCTCGCAAATGGAAGTCCTGTTCAATCTGGGTTGCCATATCTGCCAAGGATTCCTGTTTGCGCGCCCCATGCCGCCAGCCCAAGTGGAACAATGGCTTGCAGACACCCAATCAGGCTTGATCCTGCCACGCGTGGGTACCCCACCTGAAGGCTTGGAACTGGCTCCCCATACGGCTTTGTAACGCCTCACCGAGTTTCCGACTGGGCCATGCGCAAATCACCGATTCACACGCCCCCGGCCAAAACACCGGCAACCAAGACCGCAGTCAACAAGCCCACGGCAGCCGCAGGCGCAAGCGCGACAGGCGCACCGTCGGCCGCAGCGACAACGCCCGCAGCGATCGCCAAAGGTGCCCTGCGGCGCATGGCTGAGCAGCGACTGGAGCCCACGCCTGAGAACTACCGCAAAGCCTACGAGGCTGAGTCGGGCGTACCCAGCACACCCGCCGCGCCAGCGGAACCAGACAAAGCCCTGGGCCAGGACGCTGCAGCAGCAGCAGCAGCCAGCCCAAGTACACAAGCCGCACCAGCCACACCTGCCGAGCCCGCACCCGGTGCCCCAGCCACTGCGGCACCAGACGACGGCGAACGCTGGTCCAACTTGATCGCGCGCATCGTCAAAGGCTCCGAACGTGGCGGCCGCAATTGGACTGCAGCCCGCAAGAAAGACAGCTTGCAGCGTGTTTTGCAGAGCAGCAAAAGCTCAGGTCAATTGCTGCACCAACGCCTGAGCCAATTGATTGGCAATTGGGAAGGCGACACGGTCGATTCAAGCCTGGCTGATGCCGTGACCGACAGCCCCGATTCACCAACAAGCGGTGGCGCAGTACAAACAGCAGGCACACCTGCCTCATCGGCCAACTTGGCAACGAACACCACCGCTGCAGCCGCCCCAGCCAATGCAGCGCCCAGCGACCAATGGCCCCAAATCGCCACGCACGCGCTGAACCAACTGCACGCCACCATCTCGGTCGCCCTGCCCACACAAAACATCCAGGCGGCTGAAGCCTCGCTGGAATTGACCCGTGCGCTGCAACACAGCCAGGAAACACCCCTGGCCAACACGCGTTACGAGTTGGTGCGCGGTGAAGTCACCGAAGCCTGCCATCAGGTTCGGCGCATCATCGAGCACCGTCACCACCTGCTGGATCAACTGACCGATCTGTGTCATTCGCTGACCGACAGCCTGGTTGACCTGGCTGAAGAGGACTCGTGGGTGCAAGGCCAATGCGTGGCCATGCGTCACCAACTCAACGACGGCATGAACAGCCGCGGTGTGCGACACGTTCAACTGCTGCTGGCAGACACCCGTGAGCGCCAACAAGCGCTGAAGGTGGAACGCGCCGCTGCCCGCACAGCGCTGAAGCAACTGATCCACCAGATGCTGCAAGAGATCGCAGAACTGGGCACCACCACGGATCGATTCCAATCCAACTTGGGCCGCTACGCGGACACCATTGGCGCCGCTGACAGCCTGGAAAGCCTGACCGGTGTGGTGCGTGAGATGGTGGAAGAAAGCCGTGCCGTGCAATCGGTGGTGGCTCAAACCCAAAATCGTTTGAACGACGAGCATTCTCGTGCGACAGAGCTGACCGCCAAGGTCAAGCAACTGGAAGACGAAATCCGTCGCTTGTCTGAAGAAGTCTCCACCGACCCCCTCACCCAAATCGCCAACCGTCGCGGCATGATGCGCGCCTTCGAGACTGAAAAAGCTCGGATGGACCGCACGGCAGGCACCTTGTCGATTGGCTTGCTGGACGTCGACAACTTCAAAAAGCTCAACGACCAGATGGGACACCAGACCGGCGATGAGGCCTTGAAGTTCCTGGCACGTCGTGTGGGCGAACTGCTGCGCCCGGGCGATGTCGTGGCCCGTTATGGTGGCGAAGAATTTGTGGTGCTGTTGCCTGAAACATCCGTCGATGATGGCCAACAGATCCTGACGCGCTTGCAGCGCACCATGAGCGCCGAGTTCTTCACCCACGAGGACAAGAAAGTGTTCATCACCTTCTCGGCAGGCGTCACGTTGTACCGTGCGGAAGAACCCATCGAAGCCGCCTTGGAACGTGCAGACATTGCGCTGTACGAAGCCAAACGCACCGGCAAAAACCGCACCTGCACGGCTTGATCCTGGCCGCTACCGCTTCAGCAGCCCCTGCAACACGCTGGGGATCTGCTGGGGCAAGTCATCGGCAATCAAACCCGGCCCAAACTGTTGCGCTGCCTGACCATGCAGCCAAGCTGCAGCGCAACTGGCATCCCATGCTGGCATGCCCTGCGCCAACAAACCTGTGATCAAGCCGGCCAGCACATCACCTGCGCCAGCCGTGCCCAACCAGGCCGGGGCATTCACATTGATGGCAGCCCTGCCATCAGGATGCGCAATCACCGTATCCGCGCCCTTGAGCAACACCACCGCGCCACTGCGCTGAGCCGCTGATCTGGCCCGCGCCAATTTGTTGGATATGGATTCCGACTGAGCGCCAAACAAGCGTTGAAACTCGCCCTCATGCGGCGTCAACACCACGGGTGCCGTTGACGCATGAATGGCGTCAAACAAGACCTGGGGCTCGTCGCTGAAACAAGTCAAAGCATCCGCATCCAAAACCACAGGGCGACCGCTGGCTAGCAAGGTCAACGCACTGGCTTTGACATCTGCCCCCGCCCCCGGCCCAATCAAAAACGCCGACAAGCGAGGATCAACCGTCCACTCAGCCAACGCCTGTGCCCACTCACCCGCACCGCCGCCATCCAGTCGATGAACCATGATGCAATCGAGCGAGGCCGCATAGATGGGCCAAGCAGGAGCCGGAGCAGCCACCGTGGTCAAGCCGGCGCCCGCTCGTGCAGCGGCCTTGGCCGCCAGTCGCGCAGCGCCTGTCATCTCCGCACCGCCCACCACCACGGCATGACCTCGGGTGTATTTGTGACCCACATTGCTGACCTGCGGCCAATGCCGCTGCCACAGCGCAGGCATGTTTTCAAAGGTCTGTACGCTCAAAGCCGGCAACACGGTGGGTTCAATCCCAATGTCAGCCACCACCACCTGCCCACACAGCGCGCGCCCGGGGTACAGACAATGCGCAGGCTTTTTGCGGAAGAACGTGACCGTCAAATCGCATGCAATGGCGCCATCGGCATGACCGCTGTCACCCCAAACGCCACTGGGCACATCCACGGCCACCACAGGGCATGGCCGCTGCTGAACTTGCGCCAGCACAGCACGGCAAGCGTCATCCAAACCACGTGCCAGGCCTGCGCCAAATAAGGCGTCTACAACCAAGCCAATGTCGCCCAATACCAGCGCACTCAAAGGCTCAACAGCATCTTGATCTGACACCTGCCGATCACGACACAGCTGCAGCCATTGATCAGCCGCCCAGGCCGCATCACCTTTGAGCGCCGCCACCCTGCCATACAGGGCAACTCGAACCGGCCAACCTTGCTCAGCCAGTAACCGCGCCACCACAAACCCATCACCACCGTTGTTGCCGGGGCCACATAACACCAGCACAGGCCGCTGCGACCAGCGCGCTACGATGGCATCGGCCACGGCCTGCCCGGCCCTGGCCATCAACACCGTGCCGGGCGTGCCCGCCGCGATCGTGCATGCATCAGCCTGACTCATCTGGGTCACGGTCAACAGGTCCACGCTGCGCTCTCCTTCTCAAAAAGGCTGATTTCTTTTGCAGCCAGCCTAGCATGCAGCAGGCAGGGATCATTTGAGATGCCTACAATGCGACCGCATTCATTCAACGAAAACGGAATACAACATGGCCAAACAACGCAGCCGCCGCTTGCGCAAGAAACTGCACGTGGGCGAATTTCAAGAATTCGGCCTCGCTTTCAAGGCTCGCATCAAGGCTGGCAGCAACGAAGTGGTCTTTGTCGACGCACTGCTTGACGACTTCATCGACCCACGTGGCCTGGAATTTGGCGGCTGGGCCAACGGTGGCTTTGTGTCCAAAACCGAACGTGGCAACGTGACCGAAGAGGACCGCGCAGCCCTGATCGACTGGCTGAGCAAGCGCCCAGAAGTTGAAGCCGTGATGATGAGCGGCCCCCTGGACGCCTGGTACACAGACTTCGTCCGTGATGACGAACTGCCTCAGGTGTTCAGCCGGTAAGCCTGCCTCGAACCAAAAAAAAAGCCCAAGTGATTGATTTCACTTGGGCTTTTGCATTTGGCGGAAGCTGTGAGATTCGAACTCACGGAGGGGATAAACCCTCGCCGGTTTTCAAGACCGGTGCCTTAAACCGCTCGGCCAAGCTTCCTTAAGGCGCAGATTGTAGCGCGGCTATGCGGCTCCCGGCTTCTGAGATTGCTCGCAAGGTATCTGAATCACCTCTCGCGTGGCGCCATCAACACGAACTGCGGTCAATTGACCACCCCAAACACAGCCAGTATCCAGTGACAGCAAGTCATCGCGATTGATCAGCCCCAGCGTGGACCAATGGCCGAAAGCCACGGGCACACCTTTTGTCAGGCGCCCCGGCACCTCAAACCATGGGTAATGCCCCTTCGGCGCCGAATCGGCTCCGTCCTTGGTCAAAAAATCCATCGTGCCGTCTTTTTTGCAAAAGCGCAGACGTGTCAAACAGTTGACCACGCAGCGCCAGCGGGCCACGCCCGTCAGGTCGTCTGACCAGCGAGACGGCTCATTGCCGTACATCTGGGTCAAAAACTCCCCCAGGTCCTGACTGCGCAACATGGCCTGTACCTCGCCTGCCAACTCGATGGTCTTGGGCGCATCCCATTGCGGCACCACGCCAGCATGGACCATCAACCAACCATGCTCATGCACAGCCAGCGGGCGTTGACGCAGCCATTCCAGCCAGGCGTCACGATCATCAGCCAAGAGGATCGAGTCCAAGGTGTCACTGCGATGAGGCTTGCGCACGCCATGCGCCACGGCCAACAAGTGCAAGTCGTGGTTGCCCAGCAGGCACACGGCTGCATCGCCCAGGCTGCGCAGCTGTTTCAACACGCCCAAAGAGTCAGGGCCACGGTTGACCAAGTCCCCCAGGACATACATCTTGTCCCGAGAGGGAGAGAAATCCAGCGTTTGCAACAAACGCTCAAGCGGGCGGCAACAGCCCTGCAAATCGCCAACGAGATAGATCATGGAACGGATTCTGCTACGCTTGTCGCGTCAAAACAGCGTGGCCCGGAGTAGCCGGCGCCCTCTATGGATCTCTTTTTACTTGTTTTTCTGGTGTTTTTGAATGGCGCGTTCGCCATGTCAGAGATGGCACTGGCCGCCAGTCGCAAAGCGCGTTTGCAAGTCATGGCCGAAACCGGTGATGCCGGCGCCCAAGCAGCCATGGTGCTGCATGACAACCCCACTCAGTTTTTGTCCACCGTTCAAATCGGCATCACGTCGATCGGGGTGCTCAACGGTATCGTCGGTGAATCCGTTTTTGCGCCACCGCTGGCTGATTGGCTCAAGATCAACTTTCCCCTGACGGACAAAGTGGCCGCCATTTCGGCAACGGCCCTGGTGGTGATCATCATCACTTTTGTATCCATCATTTTTGGTGAGTTGGTGCCCAAGCGCGTGGGCCAGATGTATCCAGAAAGCGTTGCGCGGATCGTTGCTCGCCCGATGTATCTGCTGTCCAGGTTGACACGTCCTTTCGTTCGCCTGCTGTCTGCCACCACTGAAGGCATCCTCAGCTTGCTGGGCATTCGAGACAACGGCAACCGCAGTGTCACAGAAGAAGAAATCGCCGCCAGCCTGGAAGAAGGCCTGGATGCCGGTGTGATTGAAGCCCATGAGCACCAGATGGTGCGCAATGTGTTCCGCCTGGATGAACGCCAGATCGGCTCGATGATGATTCCCCGAGGGGACATCGCCTGGCTCAATATGGACGCGCCGATGGAGGAAAGCCTGGCAGTGATTGCCGAGCATGGTTTCTCACGCAGCTGTTGCACCAACTGACGCAAAAGAAGGCCAATGATTTGTCGGAAGGCCTGCTGCCTGCGGTGTTCGTGCCGGAAACGCTGTCAGGCATGGAGTTGTTGGAGCACTTCCGAGCATCTGACACCCAGATGGTGTTTGTGGTCGACGAATACGGCGAAGTGCAAGGTGTGATCACCCTGCGCGATGTGCTGGAAGCCATCACGGGTGAATTCACCCCTTCAGAAGCAGACGATGCCTGGGCCATTCAGCGTGAAGATGGGTCCTGGCTGATTGACGGTCTCATTCCCGTGCCCGAGTTGAAAGATCGGCTGGAGTTCAAGAACTTGCCCGATGAAGACCGTGGTCGCTACAACACCCTGGCCGGCATGGTGATGCTGCTGTTGGGCCGCCTGCCTCAAACCACCGACGTCGTCGAGTGGGAAGGCTGGCGCATGGAAGTGGTCGACATGGATGGCAAACGCATCGACAAGATCCTGGCATCCAGGCTGCCACACCACGACTGATTATCGAGCTTGCCAGTAGTGCTGGCGCAAACGCCTCCAGCACTGCCCCATGGGCTGATCTGCGGCATCACTGCGCCACATGAAGGCACCACATTGCGGGGTCGCCACCCACGGCAGCCGCAATTGCTCATACCGCTTGAGCACACGGGCCGACGGGTGCCCATAAGGATTGCGTCGCCCCACCTGAATGACCGACTGGCGGGGCTGAACAGCCTCTAAAAATGTTGGCGTTGATGAAGTTTTGCTACCGTGGTGAGGCACCAGCAACAAGTCAGCCTTCAGCGCCTCAGCCCCTTCCTGCTCGACCAAGGCGGCCTCTTGCTCAGCCTCCATGTCACCCGTCAACAGGGCAACACGGACGGCTTTATCGCTGGCGCGAACAGGGGCAACAGATTGAATTTGCAAAACGCATGACAAGGCGTTGTCCGACAGACGATCACGCTGGGCCAAGTCTGCAGCACTCGGCCGCAAGACCTTGAACACCACACCATCCCAAACCCATGATCGGCCTGCCTGGCAGTCTTGATGCTCTGGTACCTGGCCATTGCCGGAGGGGCTTTGGCGCAAGGCATGATCCGGCGCCAAGGGCGACCACAGTTGCCCAACGGGCATGGCATTGAGCACAGACTGGGCGCCACCGATGTGATCGGTGTCACCATGGCTGATCATCATGGCATCCAACTTGGGCCACCCCAAGGTGCGAAACAGCGGCACCAGCACCCTGGCACCCGCGTCTTGCTGACGGCCAATTTTGGGACCCGCATCGAACAGCAAGGTGTGCCTGGCCGTTTGCACCAGCACCGCTGAGCCCTGTCCCACATCCGCCGCCAAAACAGTGAATTGCCCCACCGCAGGCGCAGGCCACACACGCCAAGCGGATGGCAAGCACCACAGCGGCAGTAAAAATGGCACCAAAGCCCATCGCCACGCAGTGCGCATCGGCCAGATCAAAGCGGCCCCGGCCAGCACCACACAAATGGCCAGCCATGACGGCAACATGGGGGCATCCCACATCGCCATAGGGGACTGAGCCAGATAAGCCAACACCTGCACGGTGAACTCAATCACCGCAGCACCCCAGGTCCATAAGCACGGCATCAACACACCCAGCAAGGCCATGGGCGTGATCAGCACGGTAAAAACGGGAATGGCAAGCAAGTTGGCCGGCAACCCCATCAGCGATGCTTGCTGAAAAAACACCAACGACAAGGGCAACAACGCCACCGTGACACGCCATTGGGTAGACCACATTTGCTGCCCCAACTGACGCAGCTGCGCCAGCCACCGACGATCCACTTTGGGCGCCGGTTCGGGCGTCATGGTCATCAGCACACCCACCGCCACGAACGACAACCAGAACCCCGCTTGATACAAAGACCAGGGGTCCCAAGCCGTGACCACCACCGCGGCCAACAACCAGGTCATCGGCCACGGCCATCGGCGGCCAGACACGCGCAAAGCCGCAAACACCGCCATCATGATCACGGTACGTTGCGCAGGAACGCCCCACCCGGCCAATAAGGCATACAAGGTTGCGGCCACCACGGCTCCTAAACGGGCAGCATCCGGTGACGGTATCCGCCAAGCCAATCGCCCTGAGCGCAACCACAGGGGTTGAATCAACCAAGCGGCAAGCCACCCGAACATGGCCACATGCCCACCACTGATGCTGACCAGATGAGCCACGCCGGTTTGCCTGAAAATCTCCCAATCTTGTCGCTCGATCGAGCTTTGATCACCCACGGCCAGGCCTGACAACACCCCTGCCCATCGAGCCTCCGGCACCTGAGCCCGAATGCGATCCCGTATCCACGTACGCACTTGGTCGATCCGGCTTTGCCAGAACCACCGAGGCGTCAGCGATACCAACTGGGCTTCTTGCGCTTTGGCGCTGCCCATGGCACGAACGCCTCGCTCCCATTGGTACAACTCGACATCAAAACCACCTGGGTTGGCCAAACCATCGGGTTCATGCAAGCGTAAGGTCATGTACCAGCGCTGCCCAGGCTGGGGCACCACCTCTTCGCCAGCCAAGCGCACGGCGATGCGTCTGGGCCAGTGGCCCGAGTCAAACTGGTCTGGGGCTAACCAAGACTCAGATCCCGGGGATCGCCATGACAGCACCTGGGCTTCAAAAAAGGATGCGCCTGGCTGACTCTGGACCATGCTGTCCACTTGCAAGTGCGCTTGAACGGGTTTGCCGGCCCACATGGCGGGCACTTGTTCATCCAGGCGTTGTGCCGCCCGCCAATTGGTAGAGGCCCAAGCCAGCCCGATCAGTGCCAACACGCAGCACGGCGCCCATTTGCGATCACGGAATCGGATGGAACCAACGAGCACCACCAAGCTCAAACAAGCGACACCCCAAGTGACCGCTCGACCACTGACCTCGGCCTGCGAAACCTGCAACCAGACCCCAGCCAACCACGACAACATGGCCACGATCCACCAACCCATGACAACCTTGCACTACTGATCCTGATCGGGGCAGTGTAGGATCGCGCCATCGGCGCCGCGCCCCCACAAAGTGGGTTCACCCTCGCAAGAGGGGCGTTGCGCCAAAGCTCCAAAATATCTTCAAAACACGCTCAACATGTCCATCACCGCACGCCTCCAGTCTCTGGGCATCACCCTGCCTCCCGTAGCCGTCCCTGCCGCCTCGTACGTGCCTTATGCACAAACAGGCAAGCAGATCTTCTTGTCGGGCCACATTGCCAAAAAAGACGGCAAGGTCTGGACTGGCAAGCTGGGCTTGGACATGACCACAGAAGAAGGCAAGCAAGCCGCACGCGCAGTGGCCATTGACCTGATGGGCACCCTGGCGGTGGCCGCCGGTGGTTTGGACAACGTGGTGCGCATCGTCAAGGTCATGAGCCTGGTCAACAGCACCACTGAGTTCACCGAACACCACCTGGTCACCAACGGCTGCTCCGAACTGCTCGGTGAAGTCTTTGGTGAAAAGGGCGTACACGCTCGCAGCGCCTTTGGCGTGGCTCAGATCCCCCTGGGCGCATGCGTTGAAATCGAACTGATCGCTGAAGTGGCCTGATATGAAGCGCGGCATCCTCGTCTTGGTCGCCCTGGCCTGTGTGGCCGCCGTTGCGGGTGCCTACTTCACACAACATCGATGGGGCATGGAGCCTTGCCCCTGGTGCGTTTTGCAACGCATCTTGTTTTTGGTGAT
>JBDKHX010000030.1:0-10826 GCA_039797415.1 Pseudomonadota bacterium
TGACGGTACCTTGGTTGCGAATGTCGGCAGCCGCGCCGAGACCTTCGATGCGGCTCTTGATCAGTTCGGAAATTTCTGCGGGATTCAGTTGCATTGCTTAGCTCCCAGTCTGGTCAAGGGCTGCACTTGGGCGAACCTCGTTGACAACAACCGGTGGCGCAATACCACCGGTAGGGTTGAGCGACTATTCTTGGTTGAGGCCGGGCTCCGGATCACGCCAGGAGGGCCGACTTCATGCGTTCCAGGCGGGCCTTGACAGAAGTGTCGAGCACTTCGTCGCCGACCACCACACGCACACCACCGATGAGATCAGCGTCGATTTCGACTTTGGTCTCGAGTTTGCGACCGAAACGCTTTTCAAGCGGGCCCACGATGTCTGCCAATTGATCGGCATTGATCGGGAACGCACTGAAAATCAGCGCTTCAGACACACCTTGACGGGCGTGCACGAGTGTTTGGAACTGTTCAGCCATCATCGGCAAAGCCGACAGACGACCGTTGTCCAGAACGGTGCGCAGGAAGTTGGCCACAGCCGGAGCCAGAGCCACCTTGACAGCCTTCGTGATCACATCAAAGACTTGCTCATCAGTGACACGAGGATTGTCGGCGAAGGCACTCAGCTGAGGGTCGTTAGCGACCTGGGCAAGAGCGCCCACTTGGTCTACCCAGGCAGACAAGTCTGCCGCAGGAGCGGCCTTCAGCAGGGCTTCGGCGTAAGGACGGGCGATGGTGGCAAGCTCGGCCATGATCACAGCTCCGACTTCAGGCGACTCAGCAGGTCGGCATGGCTTCACGGGCTTGAACCACCAATTGACCTGCTTCTGCCTTGGCATCAGCAACGATCTTGGCACCTTCGTCGGAAGCGCGCTTTTTAGCGTCTTCGACGATGGCTGCTGCACGCTTTTCAGCGTCAGCAATGCGTTGAGCGATTTCGTCGCGGGACTTGGTCAGCTGTTCCTGGACGCTTTTGTTAGCGTTGACCAGTTCCAGCTTGGCCTTGTCGGCTGCAGCCAGACCGTCCGCGATCTTGGTTGCGCGCTCATCGAGGGCTTTCGTGATCGGGGGCCACACGAATTTCATCGTGAACCACCACAGGATCCCAAAAACCACGATCTGCGCGAACAATGTTGCGTTCAGATTCACGGCTCGGACCTTTCTCGGTTAAATGGAATTTTCAGTCGAGAAGGGACCGATTACTTGGCCAGAGCGGCGATGAAGGGGTTGGCGAATGCGAACAGCATAGCGATACCAACACCGATCAGGAAGGCAGCGTCGATCAGACCGGCCAACAGGAACATTTTGGTTTGCAGTTCGTTCATCAACTCAGGTTGACGAGCGGTAGCTTCGAAGTACTTACCGCCCATCAAAGCGATACCGATACAAGCACCGATAGCGCCCAAAGCGATGATCAGACCACAAGCCAGAGCGACGTTAGCCAACACCAGTTCCATGATTGCTCCTAAAAGAAAGGTAGGTTAGAAAAAAAAGAAAACGAAAGGAAAAGAGAAAACTGAGAGATCAGTGACCTTCGTGGGCCTGACCGATGTAGACCAAGGTCAGCATCATGAAAATGAACGCTTGCAGCGCAATGATCATGATGTGGAAGATGGCCCAAGCGGAACCCGCCAGTACGCCGGTCAGCCAGAGGCCGACATTACCCAACGAAGACAGACCAGCTGCGCCCAACAAGGCGATCAGCATGAAGACGAGTTCGCCAGCGTACATATTGCCCCACAGCCGCATGCCGTGACAGCCGCATGCCGTGAGAAATGGTCTTGGCGCCGAACTCGACGATATTGAGGAAGAAGTTGGCAGGAGCCAGAGCGATGGTGCCGACCACGCTGTGAGCGTGGAAAGGAGCCGTGAACAACTCTTTGATCCAACCTGCCACGCCCTTGATCTTCATGTTGTAGTACAAGCAGATCAATAGCACGCTGATGGACATACCCAAAGTGATGGACAAGTCAGCGGTAGGAACCACACGCATGTATGCGTGATGAGGGTCGTGGCCTGCAATCTTGTAATACTCTTCCCAGATACGCGGCAGCAAGTCGACTGGCAACAAGTCCATCGCGTTCATGAAGAAAATCCACACGAACACAGTCAAAGCAACCGGTGCGACAGCCTTACGCGATTCGGCATTGTGAACAATGCCTTTGGCTTGGGTGTCAACCATCTCGACCAGCAACTCAACAGCAGCCTGGAAACGACCCGGCACGCCAGAGGTCGCAGCGCGAGCAGCACGCCACAACAAGAAGATCGCCAAAGAACCCATTACAACCGACCAGAAGATCGAGTCATAGTTGATGTAGTTCCAATCAACAATGGCCTGCTTCTCGGTGAAGTTTTGCAGGTGGCGCAAGTGATGCCCGATGTATTCGGGCGCGGTGACCGCGTGTTCTACGGCGTGAGCTTCAGCAGACATCAGCAACTCTCGTCAAACAAAATTTTTCTTGCGACCCTGCCACACCAGCAGAGCCACCCCAATGACTTTCAAGCACAACACCAAGGTCACCAGCAGCGCAACCCAGTCCAATGGACGGAGCACCACCGGCGCGAGCGCCAACAAGGCTCCCGACAACCCCAGTTTTGCAATCTCCCAAAACAGGAGACCACCCACACTGCTCCCAGCGTTCGGACCAAAAACCCCGCGCGCCATGAGCACACCAGGTATCACAACCACGCCAGTCGCATACAAAGCGGACAGCACAGACTCGACCCGATTCGTGACCACACCAAAAACCAGCGCAAGCACAACACCCACCAAAGCCTGAAGCGCGAGCACGCGCCAAACAGAAATTTGAGGATGCCGCGCCATCAAGGCCTGAGCTTCCGATCGCGCCAGCGGCCGAATAGGCGGATCGACATCTTTGCTCGCCTCATCCCAATCGGATTCTTCAGAAGCTCGCCAGCGCCGTTTTTCTTGGTCAGCCAGAACGTTTTGATCCGAAGGCTGCTGCATGCACTTGCCACCACTAAACAACCCAACCCATTTGCTTTTTGCAATGCTTTGCAAGCGCATGGGACGGTGTCGACACAAAAATGCCGACCACGTGCCGGCAAAACCTAAAGATTATAAGCAGTTACCCGCAAGACAGCAAGCCCTTGCTACAACCCGAGCCGTCGCGTTACGTCAAACAACGAACCAAGGGTCTGCCCTGCATGGCTTTCCGACACGGAGGGATCAACTCCCGCCATTCACCCCCCTCAAACCGGGGTCGTGTCGGGTTTTGACATTTTGCGCCGCTAGATGGCCCACCGAGAATCTAACGCCAAACGGATAACACCCGTCACCACATCCCAACCCAAGCAAGTGAGGTGGGCTCGGTGGCCGCAACCGACGGCGGAAAGATTCGAGCATGACCCAACAGACGAAACCCAAAGACCCGGTTCGGACCTATTACTGTCCGATCAGCCGGGTGACGGCCAAAGACATTCAGCAGATGTACGAGTTGTATTCGTCCTTTTACGAAAGGACGTCACTGGAAATTTTCCTGACGGATCTGGCCAAAAAGTCTGGCGTCATTGTGCTGAGAAGCAAGGTCGACGATCACATTGCGGGGTTCTCCACACAGACTTTTTTCAACATCGTGGTCGACGGCAAGCGTGTGCGAGGCATCTTCAGTGGTGACACGATCATTGATCCGGCTTACTGGGGCAACAACGCCCTGGTGACGACTTTTTACCGGCGGCTGATTATTGAGCGCTTCAAACACCCGTTCACGCCGTTTTACTGGTTCTTGATCTCCAAGGGCTACAAGACGTATTTGCTGCTGACCAACAATTTCTACAAGTACTACCCCAGCGTATCGTGGGAGTCCCAACGCCTCAAGCGGATCACCCAGGCCTATTGCGAGCAGCTGTTCCCAGGTGATTTTGACGCCGACAGGATGCTGCTGGACTTCGGTGACAGTTATGTGCGCCTCAAAGATAGTGTCGCGCGGATCACGCCGGAGTTGGCATCCATCGACAAGGACATCGGGTTCTTTGAACAGATCAACCCGACCTGGGAGCGCGGCACAGAGGTTCCCTGCATTGGCACGTTTGATTACTACACCTTGGTTCGCTCGATGTTCGATGTGCCTTGGAAGTGGATGAAGAAGCGCGTGCTGGGCACGCACCATCGCCCGGGGACGGAGCTGGATCCGGCCTTGGCGGGGGGGCATCGCTTGAAGCGCCAGTTAGTCTCCAATCCTGAATCGACCGCGTTGTCGAGTTGGCTGGACGACGATGACGCCTCGCTGAGTCAGGGCGGGGCGTCCTGACATGGGTTTGCGAACCACCGCTGGACACGCGCTACTGCAACAACTTGTCAAACCCGGCCGGCAGCGATTCGAACGACACCTGGGTGATCTGGAGTCCGTCCAGCGAGCCGGCCTGAGCCGCTGGCTGGGGGCTGCATCCCGGGCGCCTTTCTGGCAAGCGCATGGAATGAGGGCGGACTGGATCTGGGAGCAATTTGCCAGCAAGGTGCCGGTGTCCACTTATGCAGACTACGCCGATGCGCTGACCGAACAGCGGGCACAGTCGCAGGCCCAGCTGATCGACTCGCCGGTGGCGCGCTATCAGCCTACCAGCGGCTCGACTTCCGCGGTGAAGTGGATTCCTTACACCAGCCTGTTTTTGTCAGAGCTGGATGAGGCGATCTCTGCCTGGGTTGGCGATCTGTATGAACAGTTCCCCAGGCAAGCCGCGGGCACGCATTACTGGTCGTTGTCCTGGATCCCCACGAACATGCGGACGCAGACCGCGGGCGACATCAACGACGACATGAAGATGCTGTCTTGGGGCAAGCGTTTGCTGGCCTACCTGACGCAAGCGGTTCCGCAAGAGGTCGCGCTGGCGGAAACCCTGGAGGACTCATTGTTTGCAACGGTGGCATTTCTGTGCGCCGACGAGTCCCTGGGGTTCATGTCGGTGTGGAGCCCGACGTTCGGCCTCAATGTGCTGGAGTACATGGCGACGTGGCGACTGGAGTTGGCCGGCGTTTTGGCGCAAGGCCAATGGGGCGAACGTGCTGGCCGCATGGCAGGGGTGCCGTGCCCTCGGTCCGGTCGGGCTGCGCACCTGCTCAATGATTGGGACGGTGTCTTGTCGCCCGATTTCTTTCAGCGCTTGTGGCCCAAACTGGCTTTGGTCAGTGCTTGGGATACCGCTGCGGCCGCGCCATGGGCCAAGAGTTTGCACAAGCAGTTACCGCATGCCGAGTTTCAAGGCAAAGGCCTGTGGGCAACGGAGGGTGTGGTGACCATTCCTTTCGGCGGCAAGTACCCTCTGGCGTACCAAAGCCATGTGTATGAATTCGTGGACGCCAACGATGAGCGCGTCCTGCCGCCCTGGCTGTTGCGAGAAGGTCAAGACGTCATTCCGCTGATGACGACCGGGAGTGGGCTGGCCCGCTACCGGATGAATGATGTGTTGCGCGTCGAGGGCTTTCTCGGGCGAGTGCCCTGCTTCACGTTCCTGGGCCGCAATGATGGCGTGGACCTGGTGGGAGAAAAGATCAGCGCCACGACAGCCCAGTCGGTGCTCGACAGCTTTTCACTGGACAGCGCCGCGCTTCCCGTCACGTTGTTGGCGCTGGATCAACTCCATGATGGCCGACCGGCTTATGTGCTGCTGGCGGAATGTCCGGCTGGCAAAGCCACGCCGGAACGCGCCCAAGCCTTGTCCGAGCAACTGGAAGACGCGTTGCAACAACATTTTCATTACAAGCTCGCGCGCGAGCTGGGCCAGCTGCAATCAGCGCAATGCCTGCTGAGCGCCAGCATGCGGGAGCTCTACCTGGGCCTGTGCCGCGACCGCGGCATGATCGAAGGCAACATCAAGATAGAACCCCTGCGCCACTGGCCCGGCGCGATGCCCGAGGCGCTGCGCCCGCTGTTGCGGGCTTGATCTTACGGAGCATGACATGACACTCAATTACCGCCTTGCGCACCCATCGGACAACCCTCGTCTACAGAATCTGGTGGCCAAGATCACCATGCCGGGTCCTGCGCAGATGTGCTTTCAGCGTGCCCCTGACTTCTATGTGGGCGCCCAGGTGATCGGCGAATCGCAAAGCATGGTGGTCGTCGATGATGCGGCGCGCCCAGAGGCCTTGGCGGGTATCACGGTCATTTCCGGCCGACACGCCTATATCAGCGGCAAAAAACGCTACCTGCACTACTCGGGCGACACGCGAGTCGACCCGTTTTACCGACGTCGAGGCATCAGTGGCTTGATGTTTGCCGAGCAGAAAAAACGCCATCAGCCGACGGATCTGGTTCAGGGGGTGATCCTCAATGGCAACACAGGTGCATTGGATGCGGCTCGCCGCGTGCAGGGTCACAAGGTGTTTGACTTCTGGTTGAGCCACACGATCGAGACCAGCTTCATGTTTGTCCGCAAGGGAACTCCGCGTATCCCGGCAGGGGTCACGCTGAGAGCCGCAACGGCTGTCGATGTGCCGGCGATGCAAGCGTTTCAGGATCGAGAGGCTCCGCGCCGCAATGGGTATCCCGCCTACGACTTCAGCCAGTTGCTGGCTGGGGCGCCTTACTACGCGGGGCTGTCGATCGGTGATTACACCTTGGCGCTCCGTGATGGCGAGATTGTCGGCATGTTGGCGGCCTGGAATCAAAAGGCCTACAAGCAGACTCGGATCATGGGTTTTCATCCCGCGGCGAAGATGCTCCGGCCCGTCTACAACGCCTATGTCGGACTGATGGGCGGCTTCAAGCTGCCGCCTGTGGGCGGCATGTTGAACTACTTGACGCTGGCCAACGTGTTGATCGCCTCCGACGATCCGGCGATTTACCGGGCCCTGATCGACTGGGTGATGGCACATGAAGGGCAACAGGTGGACGCGTTGGCGACCTGTGTGACACATGGCGACCCACTGCTGTCGGTGCCTCGCGGCTACAAGCGTCAGAAGTTGTTCTCCCAGCACCTGTGGTTGACTTTCGGTGACGAGGATCCTCGCCCGAGCATTGACGACCGACCGCTTTACATGGAACTGGGACGGCTATGAGCCCTGCCGCTCGACGCCCGGATGTGTTCGCCCAAAGGCCCTTATGAAGTACCGATTGATCTCACGCGCGCTGTTTGCCTGCAGCGCTGTGGCAGGCCTGAGCCTGACCCTCTGTGGCTGCCAGGACAAGAAGCCCGTCTTGCAGTTGCCCGGCTACGTGGAAGCCGACATCACGACCATCGCGTCGCCTGTGGCAGGAACCTTGCAGCAGATGCAGGTCAAGGAAGGACAATCCGTCAAGCCCGGTGAGTTGCTGTACGTACTGGAGTCGGAGCAGGAGGCCGCACGACTGGCCGAGGCGCAAGCCATGAAGGCTCACGCTGCAGCCCAAAGCCGCAATCTGAGCAAAGGTGCCCGCTCGACAGAAATTGAAAGCCTGAAAGCGAAGGTACGCTTTACCGAAGCCCAATTCGAACAGGCGCAGACGCAGCTTCGTCGATCAGAACAATTGCGCTCCAACGGTTTTGTCTCGGACATCCAGACCTTGCAGGAGCGCACCAATGTGATGATGGCCAAATCGCAGGTGGATGATGCCTTGGCGGCCTTGCGCACGGCACAGCAGTCTGCACGGGAAGATGTGCGCGCGGCCGCTGAAGCGGAGGTCCATGCCGCCACGGCGGGCGTAGCTCAGGTGGAGTGGTTGCTCAAACAGAAACGGGTGATGGCCCCGGTTGGCGGCATCGTTCAGGAACTGTATGTGCGGCAGGGCGAATTTGCACAGCCAGGCGCCACCACGCTGACCATCCTGCACAACGATTCGTTGCGGGTCCGTTTCTTCGTTCCCAATGATTTGCGGCCCCGCTATTTGCCCGGCACACAGGTGTTCGTGAGTCTGTCAGGCTGCCGTCAATGGCTGCAGGCCACCGTGACGCGTGTGAGTGCCCGACCAGAGTACACACAACCGATGATGTTCAGTCTGGAGTTACGGGACCGGCTCAGCTTCCTGACCGAAGCGCGGCTGGCCAATTCGCAGCCCTGCACCGCGCCACCGGGCACACCCGTGGGTGTCCTGGTGCAGGAGCCGGAGAAGAAGGCGAACGCATCGTGAGCGGGGGTGACGACTCCATCATCGCGGTCAAAAATCTGACCAAGACCTTTGGCGAGCAAACGGTTGTCGACAAGCTGAACATGCGCATCGCCCCGGGCCAGCTCTATGGCTTTCTGGGACCCAACGGTTCGGGCAAGACCACGGCCATCCGCATGATGTGCGGCCTGGTGCCCCCCACCTCCGGAAAGGGGCGTTGCCTGGGCTTTGACATTGTTCGCCAGGCCGATCAGATCAAGCCGCTGCTGGGCTACATGACCCAGCATTTCAGCCTGTACAAGGACCTGACGGTTCGGGAGAACATGCGCTTTGTCTGCCGCCTGCATGGCTTGCCGGACCCAGAAGCGCGCGTGAACGAGTTGATCAAACAGTTCGCTTTCGATGAGGGCCGCGACAGACAACGCGCGGGCACGATGTCAGGCGGCTGGAAGCAACGACTGGCCCTGGCGTGTGCCATGGCGCACCGCCCGCGCATTCTGTTGCTGGACGAGCCTACCGCGGGGGTCGACCCCAAGGCGCGAGAAGCTTTCTGGGACATCTTGCAAGACATTGCCGCGTCCGGCGTATCGGTGCTGGTCAGCACCCACTACATGGACGAGGCCATGCGCTCAAACCGCATCGCGTATGTGTTGTATGGCCGTTTGCTGGTAGACGATGCACCGGAGCGGGTGCTGCAGAAGTCGCGCCTGGTCGCCGCGCAGGTGTCACTCAAAGGCGCGTTCAATGATCGGCGCATGGCACACGATGAGCGCGTCGTACGGCTGTCGATGCAGGGCAACAGCCTGCGTGTGGTCGCCCGCCACCACGAGGACATTGGCTCGTGGTGTCGCGACTTGGGAGATCAGGTCGGCCTGCCCCGGCCCACCCACGTCGGTCTCGAAGATGTCTTCTTCTACCTCACGCTGCAGCAACAGGGCGGAGGCACCCGTTTCTGATGTACGCCACCATGTTGTCCCCCCTCAAACGCATCAGGGCCATCGCCGCCAAAGAGCTGCTGCACATGGTGCGAGACCGCCTGACATTCGTGTCATTGCTGTCCGTGACCATTCTGTATGTGGTGGTGTTCGGTTATGCCATCAACCCGGACCCGCGTCATATTCCCACGTTGGTGGTCGACCACGACAAGAGCGAGTTCTCGCGGCTGTACCGGATGGCCCTGCAGCAGTCCGTCTATCTGGACATCGATGCCAGGCAACTGACATCCAGCCAGGCCAGCGAGATGCTCCGCAAGGCACAGACGTCCGTGGTGATCGAGATCCCGCCGGACTTCACGCGCAACTTGATGAAAAAACTGCCCGCGACCATCCTGGTGGAAGCGGACGCGACCGATCCCGTCTCGCTCAATGGCGCGATGACGTCCACCGGCGAAGTGGCCCGGGTCACGGCCGCCCACGTTTTTCGACAGGATGGCATCAGGCCTGTCGCACATGGCGGACCACAGATTGATGTGCGCGTCCAGCGCCGCTTCAACCCGCAAAGTGAGCAGACGTTCTACATCGTGCCCGGACTCATCGGCATGATCCTCAACGTGTCGCTGCTGGTGATGACGGCCATGTCGATCACCAAAGAAAAGGAACAGGGCACCATCGAATTTCTGCTGGTCACGCCGATCAAACCGTGGGAGATGATCATCGGCAAAATCATCCCCACGTTTTTGGTGGGCGTGGGACAAGTACTGGTCACGCTGGCCATTGCCTTCGGCATGTTCAAGCTCCCACTGACGGGCGACCCGCTGGCCTTGACGATCTTGCTGCTGGCTTACGGCTTCACCACGCTGTCGGTGGGCATCCTGATTTCGACCGTGGCACTGTCGCAGATGCAGGCCATGCAGTTGTCGTTCTTCTACTTCATCCCGTCGATCCTGCTGTCAGGTTTCATGTTTCCTTTCAGCGGCATGCCAGGCTGGGCGCAGTTCATCGCACAAGGACTGCCCTTGACCTATTTCGTTCGGGGCGCACGCGGGGTCTTCCTCAAGGAGTTCTCGATGATCGACATGTGGCCTCATCTGTGGCCGATCATGTTGGCCGGGCTGATTTTTTCATTGCTGGCCATCAAGAGTTACAAAAAGACGCTGAACTGATGAAGAAGGGCTGAAAGGACGGACAGGGTGTCATTGATCAGCGTCCCGTTGATGCAGATGAAGTAATCCGGTCGACAGCCCCCCTCGTCGCTGCCTACAATCGCGGGATGCATGCTCAGAACCTTTCCCCCGCCCTCCCGCCTCTGGCCAACGACCAATTTCTACGTGCCTGCCTGCGGTTGCCAACCGATTTCACCCCTGTATGGCTGATGCGACAGGCCGGGCGCTATTTGCCCGAGTACCGCGCCACGCGGGAAGTTGCCGGCAGTTTCATGGGCCTGGCGACCAACCCGGAGATGGCCTGCGAGGTCACGCTGCAGCCCCTGCGCCGCTACGATCTGGATGCCGCGATCCTGTTTTCTGACATCCTGACCGTGCCCGACGCCATGGGCTTGGGCTTGAGCTTTTCTGCAGGAGAAGGCCCGAAGTTTGCCTCTCCGGTACGCGACGAAGCCGCTGTGGCCCGGTTGGCCGTGCCCGATATGGACAAACTGCGCTATGTGTTTGATGCCGTGGGCACCATTCGCAAGGCCTTGGCTGACAACCAGGGTGTGGGCAAGGTGCCTCTGATCGGTTTTTCAGGCAGCCCTTGGACTTTGGCCTGCTACATGGTCGAAGGCGGCGGATCGGACGATTACCGTCAGGTCAAGACCATGATGTACCAACGGCCTGATCTGATGCACAAGATC
>JBDKHX010000031.1:0-9522 GCA_039797415.1 Pseudomonadota bacterium
GGCCTCAAACGACTGGATTTGGCTGATCGCATTCGCCACGCCATCGACACCGACACCATGCTGCCAGCCGCTGGTCAAGGCGCCCTTGGCATCGAAATCCGAACCGCTGACGCCGAATTGGCAGCCTCGCTGTCCACCCTGGTTGATCAACCAACCTGGCTGGCCACCCAGGCAGAACGTGCCGTCTCACGCGCCATGGGCGGCAGCTGCTCCATGCCTTTGGCGGCCTACGCGCAGTGGGAAGGCCAAACCATGACCCTCAAAGCACGCCTCGGCCACCCGGATCACGGCCAACTGGTCGTCACCCAAATCAATGGCAGCCCCGCAACGACCGAGCAAGCCATGGCGATGGGCCAAGCTGTTGCAGACCAACTCAAACAACAAGCCGGCCCCCAATGGCTTGCTGCACTGTGACAGCATGATTGCACTGGTCACCCGGCCAGAACCCCAGGCCAGCGCTTGGGCGCAGTCACTGAGGGACGCGGGCATAGACGCCCGCCCCCTGCCTTTGATCGCCATATCCGGCCCCGCCAACCCGCAGGCCTGAATCTGAGCCAATACCGCGCCCTGATGTTTGTCAGCCCCGCCGCAGTCGACTGGTTCTTTCAACTTCGACCTGCTGGCGCGATTTGGCATCTCGAAACCTTGGCCGCAGCACCGGGACCAGGCACTGGCCGTCAGCTGCTGTCTGCAGGCCAAGCGTGTGGCCTGGCGCCAAGCCTGTTGATCTCGCCCGGCGCCGATGCGGCCCAATTCGACTCCGAAACCCTGTGGCCTCTGCTGTCGGGCATGGATTGGCAACATCAACACGTCTGCATCATCAGCGGCGGTGACACACAAGAAGCCAAAGGCCGAACCTGGCTGACCCAACAGTGGCAAAGTCACGGCGCACAAGTCCACACGCTACTGACCTATCAACGAGGCCCCGCCCACTGGGGCCCCGAACAACAAGCCTTGGCCCAACAAGCCTGGGCGCACCCTCATGCGTTCACCTGGCTGTTCAGCAGCTCAGAAGCACTGGGTTTTTTGAAGGAGCTGGCGGCCATCGCCTCACCTGAGGGCCCCGCCCTACCTTGGTCGGACCTGCGCGCACTGGTCACACACCCCCGAATTGCAGACACATGCCGTCAATTTGGCATCCAGCACATCTGTCAAACCCGTCCAGACGTCTCTGAAGTGGTGAGCGCACTACGCTAAGCCCCCGCAATCCCGGGTGGGTCTATACAATGATTTCACCGTGAGTGATATCAGCGCCCCCCCCTCAGAAAATCGTGCCCCCGTCGTGGCGGCAATCTCCATGGTTGAACCGCAAGAGGTGTCACCCGGCTGGCACCTTTGGGCCGCCGTGGTCCTCAGTGTTGTCTGCGCCGGTGCCGCCTGGACGGCGTGGAATGCCCAACAGCGCGTCAAAAGCCTCGAGCAAGAGCTAATCCGGCGTCAACAGGACAGCCAAGGCTTGTCTACAGAGGCTCGCGTCCTCGCCAAGCAAGCGCAGGAGCAATCTCGTGAAGCAGCTGCTCGTACCACGCTGCTAGAGACACGCCTGGCCGAAGTCGCACTGCAACGCACCCAGGTTGAGGATCTGATCAAGTCATTGAGTCAATCACGCGACGAAAACATGGTCGTAGACATTGACTCCACCTTGCGCGTGGCCATTCAGCAATCCGCACTGACGGGCAGCGCCGACCCGCTGATGAACGCTTTGCAGTCCGCAGATGAACGCATTGCTCGCGCCAATCAACCCCGTCTGGCCCCCATTCGGCGGGCCATCGCCAAAGACTTGGACCGCGTTCGCAGCACCCGCGTGGCTGACCTGAGTTCATTGGCCATCAAACTCGACGAAGCCATTCGTCTGGTTGATGAAGTCCCCATGCTCAATCAGGCACCGTCCCCGGCAACACCCGTACCCGCTGTCAACGGCAACAAACAGGCTGGCAAAGCAGTCAAAGAAGTGGCGCCTGTGGTGCCTGAAGCTGAAGCCAATCCAACCGGCGTGGCCCATACCGTGATGACTTGGCTGGAAGGCACGGCACACAGCATCTGGACAGAAACCAAGGCGCTCGTTCGCATCACACGCATTGCACGCCCCGAAGGCATGCTGATCTCACCAGACCAGAGCTTCTTTTTGCGTGAAAACCTCAAGCTGCGATTACTCAATGCCCGATTGGCGCTGCTGAGCCGCCAAACGGCATCGGCCACCGCTGACATCAAAATGGCGCAAGCCGCATTGGATCGCTACTTCGACACCGAAAGCCGCAAAACCCAGTTGCTGCAAAACACGCTCAAAGATGTCTCCGGGCAAAGCCCGCAGACCTTGATCCCGCGCCCAGACGACACCTTGGCAGCATTGGCCGCCATCTCCGGCAACAGCCGCTAAACAGGGGCACATAACATGCGCTCCATCATCTGGCTCCTGTTGCTGTCAGTTGCCGCTGTGGTCAGTGCCACAGCATTGGGCAGCAACGACGGCCTGGTCACGATCTATTGGCTCGGCTGGCGAGCCGACCTGTCTCTGAATTTCTTCCTTCTCAGCCTGGCCCTGACCTTCTTGGCCGTTCACTCACTGGTGCAAGGCTTGGACAGACTGCTGGCGCTGCCTGAACGCGCCAAACGTTGGCGCTTGGCCAACCGAGACCGTATCGCGCAAGCCGCACTACGTGAAGCCCTGGCCCTGTATCTGGCAGGCCGCTATACCCGCTCACACAAAGCCGCGCAAAAGGCCGTCGCCATACAGGCAGACACGCCCGGTATCGAGCTGGATGCTGAATTCAGTGCACTGGCCCACTTGCTGTCAGCAGGTAGCCTGCATCGATTGCAAGACCGCAGCAAACGCGATGAGCACCTGCAACGCGCGCTCGAAATCTCCCAACTCACCCGCAAGCCCCGCGTCACCGAAGAAGGTGCGCGTTTGCTGATGGCCGAATGTGCGCTGGGTGACAACGATGCCTCACGCGCACTGAAGGACTTGGCTGAACTGTCCCCCGGCGTCGCAAGGCGCACGCAAGCCTTGCGCTTGAAGCTGCAAGCCACGCGCATCACCCGCCAGCCGCTGGAAGCACTCAAAACAGCACGCTTACTGGCCAAGCATCAAGGCTTCACCCACAACGCCGCCGAAGGCTTGATCCGCACGTTGGCGACAGAAACCCTGCAAACCGCTCGCGATGCAGATCAGCTGCGCCAGACCTGGCTCCAGCTTGATCCACTTGACCGGCAAGACCCCCTGATCGTGGCCCAAGCAGCCACTCGCATCGCTGACTTGGGTGCCCCTCAAGAAGCTCGCCAATGGTTAGCCCCCCTGTGGAGCCGAATCGCCCAACTGCCACCAGATGCGATTGACGCCTTGGCCAAAGCGTTGAGCCACAGCCTGTTGGGCATGGAGCCTGAATGGCTCCCACGCCTGGACGCGGCAACCCAGCCCGCCCTGCGCCACCCTGGCCTGGCCTTGGCTTTGGGTTTGGCACTGTCAGAACGTCAACTGTGGGGCAAAGCACGCAGCATGCTGCTGTCTGCCGCCAACGATTTGGACCTTGACCTCGATCGCCGGCGCCAAGCCTGGGCCAAACTGGGCCAACTGGCCGAACGCGAACACCGCACAGACGAAGCGGCACGGTTCTACCGCCTTGCAGCGCTGGCGCAAGCAGAATAAAACAACAGCGCAGATCGCTAATCAATCTGCTCAATGTTTACAACGCCGTGAAAACCATGATATAGTCTCGCTTCTCGGCGGCTGTAGCTCAGTTGGATAGAGTACTTGGCTACGAACCAAGGGGTCGTGGGTTCGAATCCTGCCAGCCGCACCAGTTTCAAGCGAGAAGGTCGATGCAATCGACCTTCTCTCTGTGAAAGCGGTAACCGAGAACATTTTTAGCGGCTGTAGCTCAGTTGGATAGAGTACTTGGCTACGAACCAAGGGGTCGTGGGTTCGAATCCTGCCAGCCGCACCAACAGACAAGGGTCAGTAAGTTTACTTACTGACCCTTTTCTCATTGGCTCAACAAGCACAGCACGCATCGCTCGGCAAGAGCCCTCAAAGCTAAAGCGCGAAAAGCACAGCCAATCCGGCCAATCCATCACGCAAACACCATCGGCGTGAGATCCATCACTCAAGACGCCACAGCGAACTCCGAAAGCCAATCATGGGCTTGTCAGCCCAACTTACCCCGGAGCCTCGCAATGAACAACACGTTGTGGAAATCAATTGGTGCAGCAACATGCCTGATCGCCATGGCCATACCCAGCCACGCAGAAACGCGCGCCGAATGGGGCTCGAACGCCTTCAAAGGTAGCGCCCAACTGGACGACAGCGCTTTGATGGAAGTATCCGGTCGCGGCTCCATTGACGAGGGCGCGGTCAAGGCGCTTCAAGGCCAAGGCAAGCTGGCTGAATACCTGGCTTCAGCGGGTCAAACCCAAACCGGCCAGGGTGGCAAGGCAGCAGAATCAGCCGAGAAGCAAGCGATTCAAATGCAGGTCAAGCTGGCGACAGGCGCCGCCAATGCTGTCGTCAACAGCATTCAATTGGCCAACGTCGTGGCATCGACTGCCGCACCGACCAACTACGTCCCCGCGATGGGCGTACCTTTGTTTGGGCTCCCCATCACACCTCAGCGGTAATCCGCCCGCCCCACCATCAAGGGATGGTGGCGGTCGCAGTAGTTGGAGCTGCGCGCAAGTTCAATTGGGTGTTGCCGCGATACCAGGTGGTCCCAGCTTGCGTAGTTGAACTCAAGGCACGGGTTCTGATCGCGAACGAGTAAACCCCCGTCGCATAGCCGTTTGAAACCACACCGGCGGGCAGGTTCACGTTGCTGACAGTGAGTGAACCGCCATCAATTCGGGATTTGACATCTTCGGTGTGGACAATCCCCCCGACATCCGAGACCACCAGATACGCGCTCTCCAGCGTGGTGGGATCCGGCAAGCCCTTCGCTTTAACCGTCACGGATGTTTCGACAACACCGGTCTTGTATGCCAACGGCGCCAAAGGAGCAAAGACAGCACCGGAATCCGTGCCCAGCACCGGAGAAGACGTATCGACCACGCCCTCATCGTAGTAGCGCCCAAGGGCCATGCGCACATAAGTTTCATCGCCCCCTACGGTCGGCTCAGACTGAAATAGACTACTTGAAATAGGCGCATTGCCGACACCACTGAGGTTGTCGCTAACAATAGCTGGGTAAGACACGACCAAAGGATTCCCCCGAGGCAAAGGCAAGGACTTACGCAGCAACCCGGTGAATGGATCGGTATTGCCGGCCATCAACTCGTAGGGCAATGGCGCACCTTCAGCAGAACGGGAGTTCAAACGCATACCCAGAATGACTCGAGAATTCTTGGGCGATTGCGCTGCTGACAGCGACACTTCGCTCTCGACGTCTGAACCGATCAACACAGGACGAATGAACGAACGATAGGTTCCCCCACCGGCATCCCATGTTCGGCCAATGTAGGTACCCAGAAAACTCACCCCGTCCGCGGCAGTGATCAAATCGTCAACACTCAAGGACTTGAGCGGCACATCCTGGATCACGATGGTGCGCATGCCCTTGCCGCGGATGACCAAATCGTAAGTATTGCCGACACTGCCATCAGGAAGCAGCGGCCCGATGACAAACAAGCCAGACTCCGGCACGACCGCACCTGCACGCACTGTCGGCTCAACACGGACGGTGTAGTGATTGATCATTCGAGGGAACAGCTCGTCATCGAACAAGACCGCCCCACCAGCGCTCAGTGCCTTTGATCGACCATACAAGCTCACCGTCACCTCTGAAGCGCAATTCGTGACAACGACAGAGCTACACAAATAATTCGGATCAACCTGCCCGAGGATGATCCCCGCATCCGCGCCGCCGCGCGTCGAATAAGACCGCATACGCAGGGTCATGGCATCAACGGGGGATCCTGCGTGTTGATATCCAGCATCGAATCGGACCAAATTGCGATCAAGCCCAATATGCGCCGCCAATGCACCCAGCGTTGCTTCAGTAGTCGTGGACGAGGTGATCTGAACACCACGATCAAGCCTGAAACCCGTCAGCAAACTGGGAAGTTCAATCGGCACAATCGCACCGTTGTCGTATTCAACCTGGGCGTTGTAAGTCAATGGCCGACCGCTGTCCACCACACCTGAGGCGGCTGAGGCCGCGGCACTCGCCGTCAACGGTTCATCGTGCCCAGCCAAAATAAGCCGAATTTGGCGGTAGGTCCCAATCGGAACAGATGCACCAACACCACTCGAGGAAGACCCAACGATGTCGCCATTGGCCGCAGCCAAGTCAATCGTGACGGGCATATTCAGCGTCACGACTTTCCAACTGGTGTCGCCCTGAACCCAGGTTTTGTCAATGTCTTCATTGAGCACAACCTTGGTCACCGTCACCCAGGCATGCTTGACACCTGGGATGCCGCCGCCGGTATAAGTCAGTGTGAACTTACCGGTCGCACTGACCGTTCCATTGCCTGTAGACCCCGAAGAGCCACCGGAACTACCGCCACCGCACCCCAGCAAGACCAGGGGTAGCAAGCACGTCAATGCAACGGTCAGCCATCTACGCATGTTTACTGTCCAACCATGATGGCAGAGCGCAACTTCAAGCCGACAGCCTGAGTCATGACCTTGCCTTTGTCATCCACGATCACGTGAGTGTCCTCTGCGACTTTGGTGCCGAGGGCCTTTTCAGCTTGAGGAATGAACTGCTCGAACTTCTTTTTGATGGGAGCTTCGAGCAAACCGATGATCTGCTTGAGCTCTTCTTCAGTGAAGTTCTGCGCCATCATCGGCACAACCGTAGAGCCCATTTGGCGCTTGGCAGAATCCTTGGCAACAGGCGTCACATCGTCCACATACTTTTGAACGTCAGTGGCGATGTCGCGCAAGGTTGCATCGCGCTTTTCTGCAGTCACTTTGCCTTGCAATGCCACACGGGATTGGGTCATGGCATCTGTGGCACGACGTTGCACCATCATCACAGGCACCTCTTCCGGATGCCACAAGGTCAAAACCTTCTGAATCAGTTTCAGCTTTTCTTCAGAGATGGCTTGAGCTTGGGCATGCGCCTGCCCAGCCAAACCGGTCATGGCCGAAGCCACCAGCAAAGCACCCATCACAACACGGCTAGAGGAACGAGAAAACATAGCGACCCAATGATCAGAAAGGTTTGGTAATGAGAACACCGAAGTAGCGTAAAACAGTTTCTCCGCTGACGTCGAGTCCCGCATAGGGGTTGTAAATCACGTTGAAGAAGTTGTCGCAGTTCAAGTTACAACTTCCGTTAGCAGGAATATTGTATTTACCCTTTGCGTAACTGAAGGTGGCATCGAGCTTCAAACCGTCTTTCTTTTGAAAACCCAGGCCAATGCTTTTTACAGTCATGTCCGGTATCGGCGCCACCAGGTCGAATGCTGATTTAGGAATCGATGACTTGCGAGGCTCGTACCCCATGCGGAACTTCAAAGCAGGCGTCAAAGTGATCTCGGTTCCGAAGCCAAAGTGAACCACACTCTTGTAGCCACGCGGCAGCACCAGCTTGGATGAGTCAGCCTGGCCGAACATGCGCGCCATCTTCAACAAGGCGATTTCTTGATCGAATTCGACTGTCAGCTTGTTCCAACGCGCCCAATTGGAGTAGTTGGCATCGATGTTGAACTGAACGCGCTCATGTGGCTTGAGTTTCACCCCAAGTTGGTAGTGCTCAGGGAAAGGCAGGCGCATGGACATGTTGCCCGATGCCACAGGTGGAATGTAGGTTGGAAAGCCCAGCATGGCAGCCAGGACCGGTCCAAACAAGCTTTTGTACATGCCCTCAACAAACTTGGGCAACATCGGCTCAGCTTGGATCTGATACTGCCCCGTCAAGGTTGTTTTGGCACCCGACTGATAGACCGCGCCCAACGCAAACCAAGGTTTGGGCTCCCACAAGATGCCCAAGTTGTAGGTGGGCTCAAGTGCCGTCGACTCGAACTGAATGTTGGCCACTTTGTTAAAGGGACGCAAGCGCCCTTCTTTGCCACCACCACACAAACCCACAGTCAATGCGTCGATCAAGTGACCGTCGTCACCACACCACGCGTCCTGCAACTTACCGATCACCCCCAACAACTTGTTGGGGAAGCGAATATCGGTATTGAGTTGAAAGCCCTGGTGAGCAATCGGAATGGACAAACCGAGACGCAAGGTGTCGGAGAACTTGTAGCCCACTGATGGCGACAACAATACCAAGCGCTGCAACACCACCGACTTGCCCATATAGCGGGCTGGGTCGTTGGGGTCGTTGCGGCGAATTGGCGCCGCTTCTGCAGGGTAGATGTTGGTCGCGAACGTCCAGGGGGACCCTGGCGTGTTGAACGCAAAACCCAGGGTAGCAGCAACAGCTGCCGGCACACTGAACTTGGGCACCCCAACGCCAGGAATGAACAAGGTCTGATCGGTGCGACCTGTTCTGCCGTTGTTGTTTTCTGGACCGACGATCGGATCGTTTTTCCAACCACCAATATCGAACCCTGGTGGCTGAGTCAGCTGCGCATTGACACGCAACGAGGCAAAAAAAATGGCATCGGTTTTGATGTTGCCTTCGATACGAGCCAACCCTGCGGGGTTGAAGTGAATCGAGTCAATACTGGGTGGGTCTGCGGTGACCGCATTTCCCAAAGACATGGCAACCACGCTGGTCGCCAAGTTATCGGTCAAGGCCGCTTGAGCACCAACAGCCGACAGCAAGACTGCCGCAGCAAGTGCCAGCTTAGAGGGTCGCAATGGAGGACAACGGTTCATGATGGCCCGCCACTCGTCAGAAGTTCAGCGGCATATTCATACCGAGTGAGAAGTCTGGCGAATCAGGCGTCATACCGACCCCCAAGTTCACGTTGACAGTCATGGTTGGGGAGAAGCGAATGCCCATACCGTAGTTCATCACGGCAGAGTTCTGCAGCCCGGTTCTGTAGCTCTTACCGTTCTCAAACTCAAGCATCGAAGCCCATGAAATCGAGTGCTGCAAAGCAAAGTTCACCGAGATGTCATACGACAAGGCGTAGGCAAAACCCACGCCGTATCCCAAGGACGCACCAGGCTTGATTCTTGTCAGGATCTGCCCCCCACGAGCTTGGCTCAAACCGCTGGCAGGCAAGCTGTAAGTCAGGTTCACGTTACCGAACAACGCGACAGGATCGACCACCTTGGAGAGGTTCACGCCGCCCGTAAAGGCGACGACACCCGCACCTGTGGCCAAGTTCTTTGTTGCATCCGTACGGTATGGGCTGCGACCCGTTGGCAACCGAACTGTGCCACTGGCAGTCATGGCAGGCAAGTCGCGACGCATCTCGTAGGGCTGCCACCGAGCACCCAAAGTCAAATCACCAAGAGAATGGGAAATGCCGGAAAAACTGGTTGACTCAGAGTAGCGACTCACCAACGAGACAGAAGCGGTGCCCGTCAGGTTGTCTCGCAAACCGTAGTCTGCAGAAATGGTATTGGTGAAGGAGTGTGACCGCGTGTTCTCGATCTTGAACAACGTGAGTTGACTA
>JBDKHX010000032.1:0-9083 GCA_039797415.1 Pseudomonadota bacterium
AAGACGTCGACCGGCATGTGCCGTGCGGTCCACAGGCCGTACAACACAACCAGGGTGGACAGGGCCAAGACCAACCACCGTTGGCGCAGGCTGTGGTGAATGAGTGCGTCAAACACAGCGGGCTCCGATCAGCGAACTTGGGCCAGCAAGTTGGCCCCTTCGGTAACCACACGGTCACCATCGCGCAGGCCAGAGGTGATCACGACGTGGCGCGCATCCAGCGCCTGATGGCGCACCACGCGGGGGGCGAAGTGTTCGGCCTGATCGTGAACCCACACCGCGGTGTCACCAGATGCCTGTTTGTGCAAAGCCGATCGCGGCGTGACCATGCCCGTGATGGTTTGTTCGGTTTGGGCTGTGACAGTGATGGTTTGCCCCAAAGCCAATGCCACCTTGCTGGGCAGGATTCGGAACAGCAGCGGCAAGGCCTGGCCCCTTAATTGGCGTGCACCGCCGACAAACTGCAAGGCCAACTCGCCTTGGGGCAAGCTGGCGCTGGCTTGTTTCAGACCGCTGGCTTGCGCCGGCTCATAAGCCAGTGCTTCGATCATCAGGCGTTGGGTATCGACAATCTCGAAGAGCACATCCTTGGCATCTACCACTTGCCCCAACGCCACATGGGCTGCGGCGATGGTGCCGGACACCGGTGCGCGCAAGGCCTCGGGGGCGTTCATGCTGGCGGCAATGGCGGATTGGCGCTTTTTGAGTGCGTCAAGCTCAAGTCGGGCGGCATCGATGTCTTTTTGCGGGATGACGCCTTCGAGCTTGTCGTAGCGTTGGGCTTTGCGTTCGGCCACGGCGTATTGGGCTTGCAGGTCTGCCAGTGTGGCCAACTGATTGCCCCGGTCTAGGCTGCTACTGGCGCCGTGCAGGTAAGCCAGAACCTGCCCTTTTTGAACAACCTGGCCCAGCATGGGCAAGCCTTTGGGGCCGGCTTCAATGCGGCCAGCCTGACTGGCTTGAACGCGACCTCCTGCGGCGGGATCGGCGACAACGGTGCCGCGCAACTCGATGGTGACCGGGTTGCTTTGCTGTTTAACCTGAACGGTGCGGATGCCCAATTGATATTGAATCGGTTTGGACATGGCCACGCCGCCATCGGCCAGGCGTTTCGGTTTGGCCCCGTTGCCGGTTGGTGTCGCAGGGCTTGCACCGGTGTTGGTCGGCGCAGCTTTGTCGCCATGGTCTTCATCACCATGGGCGTGGGCGGTGCTGAGGCTGAAGGCCAGCACCCAAGCCAGTAGCAACACATTCATGTCAAATCCTGTGAGGTGTGTGGGCGTGCTGCCCATCGACGTCGAATGAACAGCCCGATAGCCGCTGATGCAATGATGGCGGCCAGCGCCCAGGCCCATGTGGATGTGCGCACCGTGGCTGGGGATGGCGCAGCATCGTGGTGCCGTGTATCGAGCATCACATCCAACAAATCGGCGTCATCACCCGCTTGGATGGACACCGTCAGTGGGTACTGGCCGTGGGCGCTGAATGCCTGCCCCGGCAGTTGATACACCCCGGGTGCGACCGCTTTGGCCACGCCTTTGAATGTGCCGCTTTCGACCTCTACGGTGGCATCTCGCAAAGCTTCATTGGTGGCAAAGCGATCGATGTAGAGCGTCAAGCTGGGCTTGGCTTCATCTTGGGATAACTCGACCACCATCTCGAATGATTCCGAGGCCGTGCTGGCGCGAGGGGTGCCTTCAGATGGCGTGACGCTCAACGCGGGTGTGGGCTTGGCGTCGTCATGGTCGTGCACTTCGTCGCCGTGGGCCCATGCCATGGTCATGCCGGCTGACAGTGTCATGGCCAAGACGGTTTGTTGAATGCGGTTCAAGGCAGGACTCCCTGTGTTTGCAGCACGCGCGACCGGGCCGCTGCAAGCGCGATGGTTTGTTGTTGTGTGGCGCTTTGCGCGTCATAGGCCGAAGCGCGTGCGCGCAACAAGGTGGGCAGATCGGCTTCGCCCAAGTCAAAGGCGCGCTGGGCCAGTTGCAGGTTGTCTTGGGTCAAGGCTTGCCTTTGTTGTGCCAGCTGCAGTTGTTGTGCTGCGCTGTCCAACTCTTGCTGGGCTTGTTGGATGGCCATCTGGATGCGCGTGGCGGCCTGTGCCAGCTCGGCATCGGCCTGCGCCAGCTCTGCCCGTGCCAGGGCTTGGTCTCGGTTGACAAGCGGTGCAGATGACAGCGGCACGGTCAGCTTCACACCCACCGCTTGGGCGTAGGGCTCATGGCGATCACCCCGTTGGCTGTTCCAACGCAGAGCCAGTTCTGGCGCACCACGTTGGCTTTTTTGCAGCACGCCCAGGCGGCTTTGTGCCACTTGCAGGGCACTGCTGTGTGCCATCAAGCTAGGGTGTTGGGTCAGGTCTGGCTGGGTGCGATCCAGCAGGGCCTCTGGTTCGGACGATGGACGTGCCGTCAAGCCGGTCAAGGCCTCCAAGGCCTGTTGCGCTTGCATGGTCGATTGTCGGGCGGCCAACTCTTCGGTCTGTGCGCTCAGCCATTCGGCCTGCGCCAGATTGCCATCCACTCGGGCCAGGTCTCCGGCCTGAACGCGACGCGTCACCGTTTGCGCCAAAGCGTGTGCCGTCTCCACCTTTTGCTTGGCCAAAGTCCATGCGGTTTGCGCTGAGGCTGCGGCCCACCACGCTTGTCGCACTTCTCCTGCCAGTTGCCAGCGCAAAGCCAATGCTTGACTGTGGGTGCTGGTGACGTGGTGCTCGGCCTCCAGGGTTTGAGCGGCACGCTGGCCAGGTAGCCACAGCGGTGTGGCCCATTCCAGCTCCCACTCTTGTTGGCCCCGGTTCTGGTTCAGCCTGTCTTGCTGTTGGCTGATGGACAGGGATGATGGCCCAGGGGTGACACTGCGGGCTGCATCCACTTGCGCTTGCGCTGCATTTTGTCGCTCAGCCCAGGCTTGGGCTTGTGGCTGGCGGGCCCAGGCTGCGTCCAGCGCCTGACGCACGCCAGAGAGGGGTGGCGGCTCTGCAGCCATGGCGCAGCACACCCACATCGTGCTGATCAGGCCGGCCAGCACTGGGCGAAATCGGGGTAATAAATGGGCAAGGGATGTCATCTTGAAATCCATCATGCGCAGGGGGCCCCAACAGCAGCCTGACCGGAAGATGACAATGTTGTAATGTTCGCGTCATGTTGGGGCGGGCTGTTGCTCGCTACAGTGGCAAGGCATGGGGGTGAATCAGTGAAATTGCTGGTCGTCGAAGACGAGACCAAAACCGGGGATTACCTGCGCCAAGGGCTGATGGAGGCCGGGTTCGTGGTCGACCTGGTGCGCAATGGACTGGATGGCCACCACCTGGCCATGACCGAAGCCTATGACCTGATCCTGTTGGACGTCATGCTGCCCGATGTGGATGGCTGGCGCATTGTCCAAAGCCTGCGTGAGGCAGGCAAAGCCACACCCGTGTTGTTCTTGACCGCGCGTGACAGCGTAGAAGACCGCGTCAAGGGACTGGAGTTGGGCGCTGACGACTACCTGGTCAAGCCCTTTGCGTTTGCCGAACTGCTGGCGCGCGTGCGCACCTTGTTGCGTCGGGGCGCTGCGCCGGTTCAGGCCGATCGGTTGCAAGTGGCTGATCTGGTGCTGGATTTGTCCAAACGTCGCGCCTCTCGCGGTGCCACGCGTATCAACCTGACCAGCAAGGAGTTTGCTCTGCTGGAGTTGCTGGTGCGACGTCAGGGTGAAGTGTTGCCTCGGTCCTTGATCGCCTCACAAGTGTGGGACATGAACTTTGACAGCGACACCAATGTCATTGACGTGGCCATTCGCCGCCTGCGCGCCAAAATTGATGATGCCCATGAACCCAAGCTGATTCATACCGTTCGAGGGATGGGTTACAGCGTGGAAGCCCCTGATGTCAGTTGAGCTGCGCCAGGCTCGCCCTGTGTCACTGGCCCTTCGCCTGATCGGCTTCATTGGCTTGAGCATCAGTCTGATTTTTCTGGGCTTTGGGTGGTTGATTGAACGTGCGATTGCGCAGCACTTCGCGCAACAAGATGCCGAAGAGCTGGAGGTGATCACCGCCTCCATTCAGCATGTGTTGAGAACCACCCCGATGGGGTCCACGCACACGCAGCTGGCCAACCAGCTGGCGGGGGCTGTACAGGGCCATCATGGCATGTACTACCTGGTGGCGGATGCCCATGACCACGTGCTCTATGCCACGCCTGGGCCTGATCTCGCTGCCATGTTGCGCAAGGTGCCGCTCAGCACGCATCTGGATGCGGACCACTTGACGGTATGGGCAGATCAAGGTCAAACCTATCGCGGTGCCGTCGTGCATCTGTCGGATGGTGATGCTTCCAGTGTGTACACCGCTGTGGTGGCGGCAGACATGGGCTTTCATGACCACTTCATGGTCCACTTTCATCACACGCTATGGGGCGGCACATCGGTGGCGGTGCTGTTGGTCATCCTGGTGACCTGGTTTTCCGTGCATCGTGGGCACGCGCCCCTGCGTGAAGTCAGTGCCCGCATTCGGGGCATATCAGCCAATCAATTGCACGTTCGAATCGATCCGCGCACGGTGCCCATTGAGCTGGCGGATTTGGCCACCTCATTCAACACCATGATCGAGCGGGTAGAGCAGGACTTCAGACAGCTCTCGCACTTCTCGGCAGACATTGCGCACGAGTTGCGCACGCCGGTCACCAACCTGGTCACACAAACGCAGGTGGTGCTGAGCAAAGCACGCACCTTGGACGAGTACAAGGAAGTGCTGTATTCGAACCTGGAAGAGTACGAACGCATGACCAAGATGATTGGTGACATGCTGTACCTCGCTCAAACCGATAACCAACTGGTCAAACCGGAACAAAACCCGGTGGACCTGGCCGCTGAAGTGCAGGCCTTGTTTGACTACTTCGAGGCCTTGGCTGATGAGCGGCACATCCGGCTGCTTGTGTCGGGCACGTGCCGTTCCGTCAAGGGTGATCGATTGATGCTCAGGCGAGCGTTGAGCAATGTGTTGTCCAACGCGATTCGTCATACCCCGGATGGGCAAACCGTGTCTGTCCAGTTGGATGGCAATGGGGCGGAGGGCCAGGTTCGTGTGTCTGTGACGAACCCGGGCGAGACGATTGCCCCGGAGCATTTGCCGCATCTGTTCGAGCGGTTTTATCGGGCTGACCCTTCGCGCCAGCACCACGGTGATGGCGCTGGCTTGGGGCTGGCGATCGTCAAGTCCATCATGGACTTGCACGGTGGGACGATCACCGTACAGTCCACAGCGGGTCAGACCTGTTTTGAGATGACGCTCAACGGTTGATCGGGGTCAGGCTGTTGCCTTCGACTTCGACGCGTGTGCCAGTGGGTGGTGCAGAGCGCTGAGTCAGCGTGCGATAGCTGCCGTCATCCATGCGGATGGTGACTTCATAGACCGTTTCAGCGCGCTGCTGCTTTTCGATTTCGTTGCCGGCCACGCCACCACCAATGGCACCCAGGATGGTCATGGCTGTTTTGCCTTGCCCCTTGCCGACCTGGTTACCCAGTACCCCACCCAGGACGCCGCCTGCGACAGCGCCTACGCCAGAGCCTTCGCCCTTTTGTTGAACTGCGCGCACGCTGTCAACGGTGCCGCAATGGGCGCAAACCTGAGCGGGTTGTGTGCTGCCCACCGGTGCGGTGTTGGTTTGTTGGCGAGCCGCTTCTTGGCGGCGCACCGCTTTACGGGATTCGGCTGCTGGCTTGGCCTGTGCAGCCACGGGGGCTGGGGCGCTGGCGACGGCTGCGGTGGCAGGGATTGCCGCGCTGGCGACCGACGCTGCCTCGGTGGCGGCGGATGCTGCTGAGGCCACAGGCACGGGCGCGGCCGATTCAACAATCGGGGCGCTCGAAGGTGAGCGCAACAGCATGCCTGCAGCCAAACCCAAGCCCACCAAGGCGACGCCTCCGACGGCCAAAATGGCGGTACGAGGACCTTGAGTGGTGGCAGGGGTGTTCGAATCAGACATGGACTTCTCCTTCATGCTGGGTTGGGAAAAAAGCGAATTGTGATCCTTAACGCACGATGTGTCAGTCTGGATGTCAATGATTCAGCTTAAGTTGTAACAAGACCCCTCAGCGGTCTTCGGGTTCACAATCAAACGGTGATGGGTCCTGATTGGATTTGCGATGCCTGCTCCGCCTGAACTGAATCAAACTGGATTGCCCGAAGCGCAAGCTCAGCGTCGTTTGGCTGAGCAAGGGCCCAATGAATTGGCCCGTGCGGCCAAAAAGTCGGTCTGGGGTTTGTTGAAGGAAACCTTGTCTGAGCCCATGTTCCAGCTTTTGCTGGGGGCGGGCGGCATCTATCTGGTGCTGGGGGATCTGGGCGAGGCGGCCATGTTGCTCGCATTTGTCGTGCTCACCGTCACCATCAGTTTGGTTCAGGCCTCGCGTACGGAGCGCGTGCTCGAAGCGTTGAGAGATTTGAGCAGCCCGAGAGCCTTGGTGATGCGGGACGGGGTGCCCAAACGCATTGCTGGGCGTGAGGTGGTGGAGGGCGATGTACTCCTGATCAACGAGGGGGATCGCATCCCGGCTGATGCGCAGTTGCTGGAGGCGCACGACCTGCAGACCGACGAGTCGATGTTGACGGGTGAGTCTGTTCCCGTCCGTAAGGCTGTGGCGGCGTCGGTGACGGCTTCCAAGCCCATGCAACCGGGCGGGGATGATCTGCCTTGGATTTTTGCAGGCACCCTGGTGGTTCGGGGTCATGGCACGGCGCAGGTGATGGCAACCGGAGAGCGCAGCCAGATGGGGCGCATTGGTACGGCCTTGGGCGGTATCGATGCGGTGGCCACGGAGTTGCAGCAACAAACGCGATCGTGGGTGCGGGGTTTTGCGCTGCTGGGCTTGGCGCTGAGTCTGGTCGTGGCGGCGTTGTATTGGTGGCAGCGCGGTGATGTGTTGGCCGCTGTGCTGGCGGGCATCACCCTGGCCATGTCACTGTTGCCGCAAGAGTTCCCGTTGATCATGAGTGTGTTCATGGCGATGGGGGCCTGGCGCATGGCGCAACACCGTGTGTTGGTGCGCCGGTCGACCGCCATTGAGGCCTTGGGCACGGCCACAGTGTTGTGTACCGATAAAACCGGCACGCTGACGCAGAACAACATGACCATCGCCAGCATGGCCGTTGCTGGCGCCGACTGGCAGCGTGGTCAGTCCGACCTGCCAGAGACCTTTCACACCTTGTTGGAGTGTGGTTTGCTGGCCAGTCAGCGTGAACCGTTCGATCCCATGGAAAAGGCTTTCTGGGATGTGGGCGCGCGTTACTTGGTTGGCGAGGAGCAGGTTCACCTGCACCCTGACTGGGAGTTGGCGAGAGCCTACCCCTTGCGGCCGGAGCTGCTGGCCATGTCGCATGTGTGGCGTGAACCTGGCGGCGTGCGCCATGTGATCGCAGCCAAAGGTGCGCCGGAAGCGGTGATGGACTTGTGCCATCTCAGTGAGGCGCAGTGCTTGCCATGGCGCCAGAAGGTCGAGGACTTGGCCAAGCAGGGCATGCGGGTGTTGGCGGTCGCGCGGTCGCAAAAACCGGTGGACCACGAACCCGATCAGCCTTGGCCGGATGTCCAGCACGACTTTGACTTTGACTTCGTGGGTTTGGTGGGGCTGGTGGATCCCTTGCGTGAATCGGTGCCGCAAGCCGTTCGAACGTGTCGTGAAGCCGGCATCCGTGTGGCGATGATCACCGGTGACTACCCCGTGACGGCTTTGGCCATTGCGCAGCAGGCCGGCATTGACACGCGTGGCGGGGCCTTGCGTGGCGACGAGTTGGCCGCACTGAGTGAGGCCCAGTTGCACCAGCGTGTGAAAGAAGTCTGTGTGTTTGCGCGCGTGATGCCCGATCAAAAACTGCGCATCGTGCAAGCCTTGCAAAGCCAAGGCGAGGTGGTCGCGATGACCGGCGATGGTGTCAATGACGCGCCATCACTGAAAGCCGCTGACATCGGCATCGCCATGGGTGGTCGCGGTACTGACGTGGCGCGCGAGGCTTCATCCATGGTGTTGTTGGATGATGACTTTCAATCGATCGCCACGGCGGTCCGCCATGGGCGGCGCATTGATGACAATTTGCGCAAAGCGATGGCGTTTGTGTTGGCGGTGCATGTGCCCATTGCCGGCTTGTCCATCTTGCCTTTGTTGATGGGGTGGCCTTTGATCTTCACTCCCGTGCACATTGCCTTTCTGGAGCTGATCATCGATCCGGTTTGCTCCATCGTGTTTGAGGCTGAAGCGGCCGAAGCCCGCGTCATGCAACGCCCACCTCGCAAACCCGGCACGCCCCTGCTATCCAATGGCCTGCTGGTCTGGAGCGTGGCCCAGGGGGTGCTGGTGTGGGCCGTTGTCGGGCTGTTTTACATGACCTTGCTACAAAGCGGCATGGCGGATGACACGGCACGCACCGGCAGCTTTGTGGCTTTGGTCGCCTGCAACGTCGGTTTGATCCTGGCCAATCGATCCGTTCACAGCAACATGCTGGCAACACTGTTGCAGCCCAATCGGGCTTTCTGGCTGATGTTGGCGGCCACGGTTTCGATGCTGAGCGTGATGCTGTTGTGGCAACCCGCGCAAAGTCTGTTCCGCTTTGCACCCTTGCCCGAATCCACTCTGTGGATGGCCGTGGGCATGGGGGGCGCGGTGTGGTTGGTGCTGGAGGCCAGCAAGTGGCTGCTGGCCCGTCGCGCACCTCACTGAATCAAGACGTGCAGCAAGGCCACCAGTCGTGGTGGCCGCTCGACCGAGTCCAGCCAGTTCTTGACGATCAGGCCCAGTTCGGTGTCCCCTTCGATGGACAGGCGACGCTGAAAGAACAAGGTGTCGGCATCGATGTCGCCAGCGGCCATGCGCATGAAGTCGCTCAGGCTGGCGGCCAGTTTCAGTTGAGGTTCACCGCGCCACGAGGGCTGCAGGTGCGAGCCCTGGCAGGTAAAGCGCATGCTCAGACCCAGGTCTTTGACTGTGATCTCGAAAATGCGACCATGCAAATCAGTGGGGATGGGCAGGGCTTGCAGCCATTCGGCCACACGCCAGCCAGCCGACAAGGGTAGCGCAGCCAGCGGCGGTGGGATAAGCCGGCCCAG
>JBDKHX010000033.1:0-12003 GCA_039797415.1 Pseudomonadota bacterium
GGCTTGGCGACGGGTGGTGGCCAAACGCTGTGAGGCGTCTGAATAAGCAGCCTCTGCACGGATCAACGCGGCGCGGGCCTCATCGGCCAGCATGGCTTGGGCACGCACTTGCTTGTCGAGGTTCTCAATCTCTTGGGCGCGCGCCAGCATGCCAGCTTGTTCAGAATCTGGCGCGTAGAAGGTAACCGCAAACTGACTGACCGAGTGGCCAGCCTTGGTCAAAATCACTTCACCGTGGGCCAGCTTGCCGCGGTTGGCCAAAGCCTCTTCTAACGACGCGGCAGTGTAGACACCTTCCAGCCAGTCATTCATCAAGGCCGTCAGGCCTGCGTCATTCAAACGCAGCAGGTCTGACAGACGAGACAGGGTTTGATGCGTGTTCTGGATGCCGCCCGCTGGGACGCTGTAGAAAGCCAGCTTGGCCGGTGGGGCATCGTTTTCAAAAGCGCGAACGGTTTCGACTCGGCCCACTTCCAGCGCGGACAAGCGTTCACGCAAGGCTGATTCCAGCGCGTTTTCCCAACCGGGTTCGATGTGGATCTTGGTCCACAGACCTTGCAAGCCATCCAGGCCATGCTTGGCCAGCCAAGGCTTGAGCTTGCCTTCGGTTTGAACCTTTTCTTGCAAGGCACGCAAGGCTTCCAGGCGCGCAGCCAGTTCAGACTGCTTGGCCGTTTGGGCATTGGCCTCTTGCTGCTGAGCTTTGCGGGCGTCGTCCAACGCCGGCACGGTTTCGGTCAGCTCACCCAGTTGCGCTTCCATCACAGCCTGGTCTTCCTGACCTTGCTCCAACTGGGCCGTCAACTCTTGCAGGCGGTCGTTGTCCGGTGCCGCCAGGCTTTGCTTTTCAGTGCTCAAGCGGTCACGGCGCAGGTTCAGCTGGCGTGACTGGTCGTCAATGTTGCGAGACTCGGCCGCCAACAGTTGAATCTGTTGCTGCACTTGGCCCGCCACGCCACGTTGTTCATTGGCACGCTGCGTGGCCGAGCGAACGGTGTCCTCAAAAGCAGGCACGTTGCCGGCCAGCTCTTCCGCCTGAGCAGCCAGGATCTCGGCTTGTTCTTCGGCTGCGGCCATCTTCTCGGCCAGCTCTTCCAGCTCAAACTCGGCACCGGCGCGGCGTTCAGACCACTGGTCGTTCTGCGCCTTCAGCTCAGCCAGGCGTTGTTCAACACGCTGGCGGCCTTCGACCACGTAGCGGATGCGCTCTTCCAGGCGGCTGACCTCCAAATTGGCTTCAGCCAACACGCCTTGGGCCACGTGCAATTCGTCGCTGGCTGCGTAGTGGTCCTGGCGCACATGCTCCAGCTCGGCTTCGACATGGCGCAGTTCCGCCATGCGGCCTTCCAAAGCATTGGTGGCTTCAGAGATGGCCAGCTGGACACGAGCAGATTCAGTCGCGGCATCGCGGTGTTTGAGGAACCACAGCTGGTGCAGCTTGGTAGAGCCCTGCTCTTGCAACGCGTGATACCGGGTGGCGACCTCGGCCTGCTTTTCAAGCTTGTCGAGGTTGTTGTTCAACTCGCGCAGGATGTCATCCACGCGGGTCAGGTTCTCGCGGGTGTCCTTGAGTCGGTTTTCGGTCTCGCGGCGGCGCTCTTTGTACTTGGACACGCCAGCGGCTTCTTCCAGGAACAAGCGCAGCTCTTCAGGCTTGGACTCAATGATCCGGCTGATGGTGCCTTGGCCGATGATGGCGTAGGCACGTGGGCCCAGGCCTGTACCCAAGAACACGTCCTGCACGTCACGACGACGCACAGGCTGGTTGTTGATGAAGTAGCTGGATGTGCCGTCACGCGTCAACACGCGCTTGACCGCGATCTCGGCAAACTGGTTCCACTGCCCACCGGCACGTGCGTCTTCATTGCTGAAGACCAGTTCCACGCTGGATCGGCTGGCCGGCTTGCGGTTGCCTGATCCGTTGAAGATCACGTCCTGCATGGATTCACCACGCAATTCGGACGCTTTGGACTCGCCCAGCACCCAGCGGACCGCATCCATGATGTTGGATTTGCCGCAGCCATTGGGGCCAACCACCCCGACCAGTTGCCCGGGCAGGTGGAAGTGGGTCGGCTCAGCAAATGACTTGAAGCCAGACAGCTTGATGGAATTCAGGCGCATGCGATCGCAGGGTCACTCAGAGAAGAAAACTCGGAAAACAGCCAGCTAAGTCTTTGATTTATTTAACAAAAACCGCAATTTCGCGAGCCAAAATCAACCAGTGATGATAGCATCGGCGCCTTCACCCCCTGTTTGATCCGTGTTGTGTCTTTGCGCACAGCCTGAACCTGTTGTTGATCATGGCCAAAAAAGCCCCTGCCGCGCCTGCTAAGGCGCCTGCTCGCACACCCCGCGCCAAAGCTGCTGCCAAGCCAGCCCTGGCTGTTGGTGAACGCATCAAACCCAATACGCCACCTTCCACGCCATCGCGCAAGTTGGACGTGTTCGACAACCCCAATCCCGGCCGCGACTATGTGATCCAGTTTCAGGTGCCAGAGTTCACCTGCTTCTGCCCACTGACCGGTCAACCTGACTTTGCGCACTTCACCATCGACTGCATCGCTGACAAGCTGTGCATCGAGCTCAAGAGCTTGAAGATGTACATGTGGAGCTACCGCAACGAAGGCGCCTTCCACGAAAAGGTCACCAACGACATCCTGGAAGACATGGTCAAGGCCATCAACCCACGTTACTTGCGCATCACAGCCAAGTGGTACGTGCGTGGCGGCATTTACACCAACGTGGTGGTTGACCATCGCAAAAAGGGCTGGAAGCCACAGCCTCGCGTGGACTTGCCCGCACACAGCCAGGAAACCGGTCTGCTGGGCGCCTGATCGCCCATGACCGATGCAACGCTGGTCACTTACGGGGCAGCCGTTGGCTTGGCCCTGCTGGTGGCTGGCTTGTTCAAGCCATGGTTGGTGCTGCAGCACCGCCCTTTGCAAAACCCCTGGCTGGCAGCCATGGTGATCCTACCTTGGGTGTGGTGGTTGCAGCAAATGCTGCCCAGTGGCGTGGCGCTACGCGTAGGCGGCGTCTGCTTGCTGGTGTTGATGTTTGGCTGGCCTTTGGCCATGTGGAGCTTGCCGGTGATCGCCGCAGGCACCGTCCTCATGCAGACCTACGGGCCACGCTTTGGCCACGCCCCGGTTGGCGATGTGGATGTCTTGACCCAATGGCTCAACCTGGCGCCCACCGTCTTCTGGACGGGTGTCGTGCCCGGGTCGATTGCCCTGACACTGGGATTGGCCATCCGCCGCTGGCTGCCTCAGCATTTGTTCGTCTTCATCCTGGGGCGAGGCTTTTTTGGCACCGCACTGGCCATCACCTTCACCGGCGTGTTGGGTTGGCAGGCCAATCAGGTGCCAGAAACCATGAACGTCGAGGAATGGCTGCTGGGCCATTGGCTACTGGGCTGGGGCGAGGCCATCAGCACCGGCATGCTGACCGCCATTTTTGTGGCATTCAAACCCCAATGGCTTTTGACCTACTCAGACGAGCGCTACCTGCCAAGGGATAATCGCCCCCTATGAATCCATTGCTGAAAAAACTGCAGCCCTACCCGTTTGAGCGGCTGCGTCAGTTGACTGCTGACATCAAACCCAATGCGGCGCTGCGTCCGATCAGCCTGGGTATTGGTGAGCCCAAGCACCCCACGCCTGAGTTCATCAAGCAAGCCCTGACCCAATCTCTGGATGGCCTGGCCTCCTATCCGGCTACCGCTGGTGAGCCCGCCTTGCGCGAGGCCTGCGCCCGCTGGATCAAGCGTCGCTACCAGTTGGACCTGGACCCAGCCACGCAGATCCTTCCCGTCAACGGCTCACGCGAGGCCTTGTTTGCCCTGGCTCAGGTGGTGATTGACCCCACCCAAGCGGGCCGTAGCACCAATGGCAAAAGCAACACCACGCCAACCGTGGTCAGCCCCAATCCGTTTTATCAAATCTACGAAGGCGCAGCCCTTTTGGCCGGCGCTGACATCGTTTATGCGAACTCGGACCCCGCCAAGAACTTCGCGGCTGACTGGTCCAGCATCCCTGAATCGGTTTGGGCTACCACGCAGTTGGTCTTCGTGTGCTCGCCCGGCAATCCCACCGGCGCAGTCATCCCGCTGGACGAGTGGGCACGCCTGTTCGAGCTCAGCGACAAGTACGGCTTTGTGATCGCCTCAGACGAGTGCTATTCCGAGATCTACTTCCGCACCGGCCCTGATGCCGCCCCGCTGAGCGGCCTGGAAGCCGCCCACAAGCTGGGCCGCACCGACTTCAAGCGCCTGATCGCCTTGACCAGCCTGTCCAAGCGCTCCAACGTGCCGGGCATGCGTTCGGGCTTTGTCGCTGGCGACAAGGAACTGATCAAGTCCTTCCTGCTGTATCGCACCTATCACGGCAGTGCCATGAGCCCCGTCGTGCAGCGTGCCAGCGTGGCCGCCTGGGACGACGAAACCCACGTGGTGGAAAACCGCCGCCTGTATGCCGAGAAATTCGAGCGTGTGACACCCATCCTGGCTTCCGTGATGGATGTCGCACTGCCTGACGCCAGCTTCTACCTGTGGGCAAAAGTGCCTGACAAGTGTGGTGGTGGCAGCGACGAGTGGTTCGCACGCGAACTGCTAGCTCAATACAATGTGGCTGTTTTGCCAGGTAGTTACCTGGCGCGTGAAGCCCACGGTGTGAACCCGGGTGCAGGCCGTGTCCGCATGGCCCTGGTCGCCGGCGTCGACGAATGTGTCGAAGCCGCCGAGCGCATCCGTTCCTTCATTCAATCCATTTGATTTCTATTTTTCGAGACTAAGCATGAGCCTCCAAAACACCATCGACCAAGCCTGGGAAAACCGTACCGAACTGTCGGCTGCCAGCGCCCCCGCCGAAGTGCGTGACGCCGTCAACCACATCATTGATCAGTTGGACACCGGCAAGGTTCGCGTGGCTGAAAAGATCGACGGTCAATGGGTCACCCACCAATGGGTCAAAAAGGCTGTGCTGCTGAGCTTCCGCCTGAACGACAACGTGCCCATGGGCGACGGCCCTTTGCAGTTCTATGACAAGGTGCCTACCAAGTACGCTGGCATGACCGCAGATCAGTTGAAGGCCACCGGCGTGCGCGTGGTGCCTCCAGCAGTGGCCCGCCGCGGCAGCTTCCAGGCCAAGAACGTGATCCTGATGCCTTCCTACGTGAACATCGGCGCTTACGTTGATGAAGGCACCATGGTCGACACATGGGCCACCGTCGGCTCTTGCGCTCAAATCGGCAAGAACGTGCACTTGTCTGGCGGCGTGGGCATCGGCGGCGTGCTGGAACCCCTGCAAGCCAACCCCACCATCATTGAAGACAACTGCTTCATCGGCGCTCGCTCCGAAGTGGTTGAAGGCGTGATCGTCGAAGAAAACTCGGTGATCTCGATGGGCGTGTACATCGGTCAGTCCACCAAGATCTATGACCGCGCCACCGGCGAAGTCACCTACGGCCGCATCCCAGCGGGCTCCGTGGTCGTGTCGGGCAACCTGCCGTCTGCCGATGGCAAGTACAGCCTGTACTGCGCCGTGATCGTCAAGCGTGTGGACGCTCAAACACGTTCCAAGACCAGCATCAACGATCTGCTGCGCGCTTGAGGCTTGTCGCCCCAGCCTGACCTGATCCGACCCTGAAGCAATCGCCCCAAGGAGCACTTGATGAGTACTGGCAACCTGGAGAAGGTGCTGCGTTTGATGGCCGAGAAAAAGGCCTCCGATGTGTTCCTGTCTGCCAAGACACCCATTCTCATCAAGATCAACGGGCAGATCTTGCAGTTGACCGATCAGGTCTTGTCTCCCAGCCAGCCACGTCAGTTGCTGGCCGAGATGCTGTCACCCACCCAGATGGAAGAGCTCGAAGAAGCCGGCGAGCTCAACATTGGTTTGTCCATCCCGGGTGTGGCCATCTATCGTTTGAGCGCGTTCAAGCAACGTGGCTCGATCGCGGCGGTGTTTCGCTACATCCCTAGCGACATCCCTCCGCTTGAATCGTTGAATGTGCCCGACACCTTGTCGAGCCTGATTCTGGAAAAGCGCGGTCTGATCCTGCTGGCGGGTGCCACTGGTGCCGGTAAAAGCACGACCTTGGCTGCGATGCTGGAGCACCGCAACCAGCGCATGACCGGTCACATCCTGACGATTGAAGACCCGATGGAGTTCTTGTTCCAAAACAAGAAGTCTGTGGTCAACCAACGTGAAGTGGGCCGCGACACCCAATCGCTGCAAGTGGGCTTGCGCAATGCCTTGCGTCAGGCGCCTGATTGCATCCTGATTGGCGAAATCCGTGATCGTGAAACCATGACGGCGGCCTTGTCCTATGCCTTGTCTGGTCACTTGGTGCTGTCGACCCTGCACGCCAACAACAGCTATCACGCGCTGGGCCGGATCTTGTCCTTCTACACGCCGGAAGCCCGCCCCGCTTTGCTGAGCGACCTGGCTGCTGGCCTCAAGGGCATCGTGTCGCAACGTTTGCTGCGCTCGACCACGGGCGGGCGTGTGCCTGCCGTGGAGGTGATGCTGAACACCCAGTTGATCTCAGAGTTGATCTCGCGTGGCGACTTCACTGGCGTCAAAGAAGCCATGGAAAAGTCCATGGCCGAAGGCTCTCAGACTTACGAACAAGACATCTCGCGCTTGATCAACGAAGGCCTGGTCACCCGAGACGAAGGTTTGTCGCATGCCGACTCGCCCACCAACTTGATGTGGCGTCTGGCGAACGAAGCCACTGCGGCATCCAAACTGACTCCAAAGATCGAAGAAGTGGACGACGGCCCCTCCTTCACCGAGATCACGCTGGACGTGCACCCCGAAGACCGGGGCGGCTTCTCCTCAACCCGTTTTTAATTCCTGCCTGCCATGACCGCAACCGTGCGCCTCACAGAGGCGCTGATTTCTCGTGCCTCGGTGACCCCTGAAGACGGCGGCTGCCAGGACTTGATCATGTCGCACCTCAAGCCTTTGGGTTTTGAGTGCACGACTCTGACCTATGGCCCCCAAGACACCCCGGTGATCAACCTGTGGGCCATCAAGCGCGGTGCAGGTCATGCCAATGGCGCCCCCACTTTGGTCTTTGCCGGTCACACCGACGTGGTGCCCACAGGCCCGCTTGAAAACTGGACCAGCCACCCCTTTACCCCCAGCTATCGCGATGGCATGTTGTATGGCCGAGGCGCCGCTGACATGAAAACATCGCTGGCAGCCATGGTGGTGGCCACAGAAGAATTCGTGGCGGCCAACCCGCAGCACCAAGGCAGCGTCGCCTTTTTGCTCACCAGCGACGAAGAAGGCCCCTCTGTGGATGGCACCGTCAAGGTTTGCGAATGGCTGCAACAACAAGGCGAACGCCTGGATGCCTGCATCGTGGGTGAACCCACCTCGGTCAAATCCGTGGGCGACATGATCAAGAACGGCCGTCGCGGCTCCTTGTCCGGCAAGTTGCGGGTGCAAGGGGTACAAGGCCACATCGCCTACCCGCACCTGGCCAAGAACCCCATTCACCTGGCTGCACCTGCGTTGGCCGAACTGGCGGCCATCACCTGGGACGCTGGCAACGATCACTTCCCGCCGACTAGCTGGCAGATGTCCAACATCCACGCGGGCACAGGTGCCAACAACGTGATCCCCGGCGAGTTGGTTGTTGACTTCAACTTCCGGTTCTCGACCGAATCGACGCCCGAGCAATTGCAAACGCGCCTGGAAGAGGTTTTGAGCCGACATGGCCTGAGCTTCAAGATCGACTGGACTTTGGGCGGACGCCCTTTCCTGACACGTCGAGGCCCCTTGGTTGATGCCATGGCTGCGGCCATCAAAGACGTGACCGGCATCGACACCGAACTGTCCACCACCGGTGGCACATCGGATGGGCGCTTCATCGCCCAGATCTGCCCTCAGGTGGTTGAGTTTGGCCCCGTCAATGCCAGCATCCACAAAATCGATGAGCACGTGGCTGTGGCCGACATCGAACCCCTGAAGAACATCTACCGCCAGACCTTGGAGCGACTGCTCAAGTGACCACCGTCATCGAATTGATTGAACAAGGTGCAGACCGTCTGACCGAAGGCCAGGTTGCCTTTGGCCACGGCACCACCAACGCCTTTGACGAGTCGGCCTGGCTGACGCTGTGGAAGCTGGGCCATCCCATTGACGGCCTGGACGATGTGGCAGACCGCCCCGTCGATGCTGCGCAAATTGCAGCGGCGCAAGACCTGATCGAACAACGCATTGCCACCCGCAAACCTGCCGCGTACCTGACGCAGCAAGCCTGGTTGCAAGGTGTGCCGTTTTATGTGGACGAGCGGGTGATCGTGCCCCGCTCCTTCATCGCCGAGGTGCTGGCCGATGGCAGCATCGACGCCTGGTTGAGTGAAGACACCCGCTGCGTCCTGGACCTGTGCACCGGCAATGGCAGCTTGGCCGTGCTGGCCGCCATGGCCTACCCAGACGTGACCGTTGACGGCGTGGATATCAGCCCCGATGCCTTGGCTGTAGCCCGCATCAACGTCGACCAGCATGGACTGACTGACCGCATCACTTTGCTGCAAAGCGATGGTTTGCAATCGGTGCAAGGTCCCTACGACCTGATCCTGTGCAACCCGCCCTACGTCAACGCCACGTCGATGAAGGCTCTGCCGGCCGAATACCAGGCTGAGCCTGAACTGGCCCTGGCCTCTGGTGAAGATGGCATGGACTTCACCCGCGCCCTGTTTGCCAGCTTGCGCGCCGAGCCTGATCGCTACATGGGCCCCGACGCCGTGCTGGTGCTTGAGATCGGCAACGAGCGTGACAACTTTGAACGCGCCTTCCCTGATCTGGCCGTGACCTGGCTAGAGACCACCTCCGGCGCAGACCAGCTCTTGCTGCTCACGCGCGATGCCCTGCTGCTTGAATCCTGATTCCGAATTGGCCTGATCCATGATTGTTCTGAAAAACGTCTCCCTGCTGCGAGGCGTCAAGCCCGTTTTGAACCAGGCCAGTGCCACCATTCACCCCGGCGAAAAAGTCGGTTTGATTGGTCGCAATGGTGCGGGCAAATCATCGCTGTTAGTGGCCCAAAACATGCCTGAAACGGACGACCCCGCCACCGAGTTCGTGCTGCAAGGTGATGGCCGCTTGATGAAGGCCCGCCAGGATCTGGCTGAAGCCGAAGAAGCGGACGACGGCATGGCCATTGGTGAGGCACACGCCGCCTTGGCTGAAGCCGGCCACTTTGACGCCCCTGCCCGCGCACAGGCCCTGTTGCTCGGTTTGGGCTTCAAGCTCGAACAGACCATGGCCCCGGTGAACAGCTTTTCAGGCGGCTGGCGGATGCGTTTGCAACTGGCGCGGGCACTGATGTGTCCAGCCAAATTGTTGCTGCTGGACGAACCCACCAACCACTTGGACTTGGACGCCCTGGTGTGGCTGGAAGCCTGGTTGCAACGTTACGAAGGCACCTTGCTGATCATCAGCCACGACCGCGAATTCCTGGATGCCATCACCAAAGTCACCCTGCACCTGGATGAAGGCAAGCTGACACGCTACACCGGTGGCTACACCGCGTTTGAATCCATGCGCGCTGAACGCATGAGCCAGCACCAAGCGGCATTCAACAAGCAGCAAGACAAGATCGCGCATTTGTCCAAGTTCATCGCGCGCTTCAAGGCTCAGGCCAGCAAAGCCCGTCAGGCACAAAGCCGCGTCAAGGCGCTGGAGCGCATGGAAAAGCTCGCCCCCGTGCTCACGGCCAGCGACTTCCAGTTCAACTTTCCTGAGCCCGACAGCCTGCCCAACCCCATGCTGTCGCTCAAAGAGCTGGCCTGCGGCTACCACCGCGAAGGGCAAGAGCCACTGACCATCGTCTCCAACATCAACCGCTCGGTTTTGCCGGGCCAGCGCATCGGCATCCTGGGCGCCAACGGTCAAGGCAAATCCACGGTCGTCAAAACCCTGGCCAAAATGAACAAATTGGTCAGTGGCGAAATCACCGAAGGCAAAGGCCTGAGCATTGGTTACTTCGCCCAACAAGAGCTGGACGTGCTGCGCATGGACGAAGGCCCCATGCAGCACATGATCCGCTTGGCGCGTGAGGTTGGCCCTTCCGGTCGCGAGCAAGAGTTGCGTGACTTTTTGGGGCGCTTTCAGTTCACCGGAGACATGGTCAACCAACCCGTCAGCCAATTCAGCGGCGGAGAAAAAGCCCGATTGGTGCTGGCCCTGGTCGTGTGGCAGCGCCCTAACCTGTTGCTGCTTGACGAACCCACCAACCATTTGGACCTGACCACCCGCGAAGCGCTGTCCATGGCGCTGAACGAATTTGAAGGCACCGTGATGCTGGTCAGCCACGACCGGGCCCTGCTGCGCGAAGTGTGTGATGAGTTCTGGCTGGTGGCCAAGGGCGAAGTCAGCAGCTTTGACGGCGACCTGGACGACTACCAACGCTGGCTGCAAACCCAGGCCAAGGAAGTCGCGCAAGCGGCCCGTGCTGCGCGGGATGCAGAAAAGTCCAGCCCCGCGGCGCCAGTTGCAGCCCCCGTGGTCGAGGTGCAGGCGGCACCCGCACCCGCCCCGGCGCCTGCTCCCGCACCAGCCAACCGTGAAGATCGCAAAGCCCAGGCCCAGGCACGTCAACGCTTGGCTGAACAAGCCAAACCTTTGAAGGCCGAGCTGAAAAAAGTGGACGACCGCATGGCCGCCCTCAGCGCAGAGCAAACCAAAATCAACGAGCAACAACTGGACCCCAAGCTCACGGGCGCCCAACACGCCGAGCTAGGTAAACGCTTGAAGACGCTGACCGACGAAATGGAAACATTGGAAGGCCGCTGGTTAGAGCTGACCGAGGCCATTGAGCAGTTGGGCTCTGCCAACTAAGATCAGGGCATGGCTCCACCGATGGCAAAAAAGGCACCGACAACAGCTGACAAAACCACAGACAACTGGCTCCATCTGGACCAGCAACTGTGCTTTGCCCTGTACTCGGCGTCTTTGGCCATGACCAAGCAATACAAGCCCCTGCTTGATCCTCTGGGCCTGACCTATCCGCAATACTTGGCCATGCTCGTTTTGTGGGAGACCTCCCCCATCAGCGTCAACGAACTTGGTAAACGCCTGAGTTTGGACTCAGGCACCCTTACCCCGCTCCTGAAACGGCTAGAAGCCTCAGGGTTGATTGCGCGACAGCGAGACAGCATTGATGAGCGCCGTGTACTTGTGTCTTTGACCACCAAAGGGCAACAACTGAAACAGGATGCGCGCGCCATCCCCCAAGCCATTGCATGTCAAGTTGGCATGGGGTTGGACGACATCACAGCCTTGCGCGGCACATTGCAGCGGATCAAAGCGCAAATTCGCTGATTCCACATCACGATAAGTCCGAGGAATAACACCGAAAATCGGTGCTAACCTTGGGTTTTACCGGTCCTTCGGAGATTGACGGGTTGGGTCATCCAACCTACCCTTGCGCCCCATGTTGTTTTGGATTGATCGCTCCTCCTGCCGTACCACGGAGTCCCCCCAGGGGGCTTCGCCATGCCCTGCGCGGGTAGTTGGCAGCGGATTGATCGCCATAGCCCTGAGCGTGGCCATGCCTGCGTGGTCCCAGCAAGCGTCGCCACCCGTGGCCAACACAGCCAGCGCGCCCATCAACGTCACCCCCCCCAATTCGGCAGCCCCCTCACTCGCGGCGAACAACGATCCCGTATCGCGCTTTTTGGTGGAAAAAGGCCTGATTGACACCTCACCCGTGATTGAGTTGGCCCAGCAGGTGCGTGAAAAAGCGACCGATATGGCCAGCCATCTGGTCACGTCAGCCATGGACTTCCTGGGCGTACGCTATCGTCGCGGCGGTCAATCGCGCGAAAGCGGCTTTGACTGCAGTGGTTTCACTCGCCACGTATTTGAAAATTCTGTCGGTTTGATCTTGCCCAGACGTGCGTCCGAGCAAGCCAATTCGCCCGACCTCATCCCGGTCAACCAAAGCGAGCTCAAACCAGGTGACCTGGTGTTTTTTAACACGCTC
>JBDKHX010000034.1:0-9015 GCA_039797415.1 Pseudomonadota bacterium
GCGTGGTGCCGGCATGACCTTGTCGCCCTTCAATGCCTGGATCGTGCTCAAGGGGTTGGAGACGCTGTCCATTCGCATGGCCGCGCAAAGCGCCAATGCCATGAAGCTGGCTCAATGGCTGGAACAGCAACCCGGCGTCGACAAGGTCTACTACCCAGGTTTGCCCAGCCATCCCCAGCACCAGTTGGCGATGAAGCAGCAAAACGGCAGTGGCGGCGCGGTGGTGTCTTTCACCACCAAACCCACATCCGACGCCATCACCGTGACAGGCAAGAACCTGGGGGATGATGCACTGCGCTTGCGCCAGGCCGCCTTCCATGTGATCGACAACACGCGCCTGTGCTCGATCACCTCGAATCTGGGCGACACCAAAACCCTCATCACGCACCCATCGAGCACATCGCATGGTCGCCTGACTGAAGATCAACGCCTGGCCGCAGGCATCACGCAGGGCATGATCCGCGTGGCTGTTGGCCTGGAACACATTGACGACCTCACAGCCGACCTGGCGCGAGGTCTGGATACATTGACCGTATGACACAAGTTCGCACCCGCTTTGCCCCGTCTCCCACGGGCTTCATCCACCTGGGCAACATCCGCTCGGCGCTGTATCCATGGGCCTTTGCGCGAGCCAATCAGGGGGTGTTCATCCTGCGCATTGAGGACACGGACGAAGAGCGCTCTTCTCAAGAGGCGGTCGATGTCATCTTGGAAGGCATGTCCTGGCTGGGCTTGAACCACGACGAAGGCCCGTTCTATCAAATGCAACGCATGGACCGCTACAAGCAGGTCGTGCAAGAGATGCTGGACAAGGGCTTGATCTACCCTTGCTACATGTCATCGGCTGAGCTGGACGCTTTGCGTGAGCGCCAAATGGCCAACAAGGAAAAGCCACGCTACGACGGCACATGGCGTCCTGAGCCAGGCAAAACCTTGCCCCCCGTACCTGAGGGCGTCAAACCTGTGCTGCGCTTCAAGAATCCACAAGGTGGTTCAGTCGTGTGGGAAGACAAGGTCAAGGGGCGCATCGAGATCAGCAACGACGAGCTGGACGACCTGGTCATCTCGCGTCCGGCTGCAGCGGATGCTGATGGCATCGTGGGCACGCCCACCTACAACTTCTGCGTGGTGGTGGACGACATGGACATGGGCATCACCCATGTGATCCGTGGCGATGACCACGTCAACAACACACCGCGCCAGATCAACATCCTGCGCGCCCTGGGCCAAGAGCCGCCTGTGTACGCGCACTTGCCCACCGTGCTCAACGAGCAGGGCGAGAAGATGTCCAAGCGCCATGGCGCCAAGGCTGTCACGCAATACCGTGATGAAGGCTATTTGGCCGATGCCATCGTCAACTATCTGGCCCGTCTGGGTTGGAGCCACGGTGATGACGAAATCTTCTCGCGCCAGCAACTGATCGAGTGGTTCAACCTGGATCACTTGGGTCGCAGTGCTGGCCAATTCGATGAGGCCAAACTGCGTTGGGTTGCCCAACAGCACATGAAGACGGCTGACGACACCTTGTTGGCTGGTTTGGTTCGCGAGCAATTTGCCCGCCGTGGCGTCACATTGCCTGAAGCGTTGCAATCAGGCGACACCCTGGCCGCCATGTGTGCATTGTTCAAAGACCGTTGCTCCACCACAGTCGAGTTGGCCGATTGGCTCTCGATCTACGCGGGTGACGTGACTGTGCCGGCCGATGAATTGGCTACCCAGTTGCCAGAGGCCAACAAGCCTGCGATCGCTGCCCTGGCTACTCGCCTTGAAACCGCTGTGTGGGAAAAGGCCTCTATCAATCAGGCCATCAAAGACACCATGGCTGAGTTCGGTTTGAAGATGCCGCAAGTGGCCATTCCAGTGCGTTTGCTGGTGTGTGGCCGTGCGCAAACACCTTCGGTTGACGCCGTGCTGGCCTTGTTTGACCGCAGTGTTGTGGTGCAACGATTGAAGAAAGTTGCATAAAGCTTGCACGCAGTTGAAAAGTCGGTATATACTCTCGTTCTCGCTTGATACGACGCTTTGTTGAAGAGCAAAGCAGCCGAGACGCCCGAAAGGGGGTATAGCTCAGCTGGGAGAGCGCTTGCATGGCATGCAAGAGGTCAGCGGTTCGATCCCGCTTACCTCCACCAAGCAACCACAAGTTGCAAACGTGGCTAGGTTGCTGAGTTGCCAAAGCATAGCGTCGGACAAGTTGGTATGAAGGATTCAGTCCCCTTCGTCTAGAGGCCTAGGACACCACCCTTTCACGGTGACTACAGGGGTTCGAATCCCCTAGGGGACGCCAAGTTTTGACAGCACTTGGCTGATCGCAAGATCAGCGTAGTTGTCAGCCACTGCGGAGTGGTAGTTCAGTTGGTTAGAATACCGGCCTGTCACGCCGGGGGTCGCGGGTTCGAGTCCCGTCCACTCCGCCAAGCTCTTTAAATGAGTTTTGCTGGTGACACAGCAGAGTTCAAAAACAGAACAGTCTCGGTGCCAGTTTGGCAACCTGCCGTGGTTCGAAAGAAACGCGATGGGGGTATAGCTCAGCTGGGAGAGCGCTTGCATGGCATGCAAGAGGTCAGCGGTTCGATCCCGCTTACCTCCACCATCTCAGGTGGCGCCAATCTGGTAAAGAAACTGTTTTGTCGTTGTAGTTTGAGTCCCCTTCGTCTAGAGGCCTAGGACACCACCCTTTCACGGTGACTACAGGGGTTCGAATCCCCTAGGGGACGCCAAGTTTGACGGCGCTTGGATTGTGAAAACAGTCGAAGTCGTTTGCCACTGCGGAGTGGTAGTTCAGTTGGTTAGAATACCGGCCTGTCACGCCGGGGGTCGCGGGTTCGAGTCCCGTCCACTCCGCCAAAATGCAAAGCCCTGATGCAAAAGCGTCAGGGCTTTTTGCTTTGGTATTGCCCAATTGGATTCCGCCCAATCTCTGGGCGGGGTGTTTCACACTGACAGGGCTGCGCCTAAGATGAGTCCGGATAGCGGGATACCAATCAAGCCCAGCGCCATCAACCGTGGACCATGCAAGCGAGACCACATCAGTACGCCAGTGATCGACAACATGATGAGGCAGCCTGCGATGGTGTCGGCCGTCAGAATCCACACTGGATGGATACCTTGGGCCATGTGCAAGCGGGTTAGGAAATAAAACCCGTTGCCTTCTTTGCGCTTGATCCCGACGGTGCTGTTCCCAACCCAATACTCGGCAGTCACGTTGCCTTTGGGGCCTGAATGGATGAACTCCCATCTCTCGGGCTGTTTCAGCGCATGTTGTCCCCATGGCACGGTCTTGCCCGCTTGCCGGTCTATTCGCAGTTGATCGGGGCGGAGTTCCAAGGACTTAGCTAGCCAGATGCGCATGGCCTCTGGACTGGCAGGGGGGGCGTCCACCGCAATGGTCATTTCACTGGGCGTTGTTTGTACCGCTGGGATTTTCATCACGGCACGGTGGTTGAGCAAAATGCCTGTGGCCCCAAACAGCAGACCAAAGACCCCACCCCATAGCCCGCACCAGGCATGGGTTCGGCGCAGCCAGCGCAGGATCTCAGCCCGCCTCCACCTGGCGGGCAAAAACAGGGGCCCAGCGGCCAAGGTGGGGCGAGGTTTGTTGGTGGGGGTAATGCTGCTCATGGCTGGGGAGCTGGTTGGGGCGCGAAAGTTCTGGGGCCGCGGTTTTCCGTGTAGGTCAAGGTCGCTCGATGTCGTTGAGTTTGATAGGTCTTGCCTTCGTACTCCCCACTAAGTGGCTCTGAGTGAATCACCTGCAAGATGTATTGGCCCCGCCAGGGCAGAGGCAGTTGGGCAACACCATCTTGATTGGTGTGACCTTCCAGAGCCCATGAATTGGGCGCAATGATTTTCACGGTTGCTTTGGGCAGGGGGGCGCCGCGGAAGTACACACGGAACTGGCCTTGTGCATGGAGGGGGAGTATGTCCAATACGAGTGCCGGCGCCGCATTGGGGATGACCTTGGTTTGGTTGCGGGCGTAGAAGTAGGGCTTGACCACTCCCATACCCGATCGGGTCCAATCTTTGACGCCGACCGTGCTTTCAGTTACCCATAACGCAGTTGCCTTATGTTGCAGCGCAGGGAATGCAAAGCCGTGTCGCTGCTTTTGCAGGCGGACATCCTGAATGCTTTGGTCCGTCAGAACTTGCGCTTGGGGATTGGGGATTTCATCTAACCGTCCGGGAGATTGTTCCCGGGCTGATTCTTCAAACTCACCAAAGGACAGCGTGGCCTGGGTGCCAATGCGCTCGATCCACAGGTAATGGGCTTGTGCAGTTGACAGCAACGTCATGCACCCCACGGCGGTCAGTAGGCGTGTGATCAATGGTTTTTTCATGGCGTGTTTCCAATGTCAGAAGCGAAGGCGAGCAGTCAGGAACGCGCTGCGTTCTTCACCTGGCAAGGCGCCGCTGAAGGTGGCGTTGGTGTAGTAACGGCGATCTGTGAGGTTACGCAGGGACAGGTTCACGTCCCAGAATTTGGTCTCGTAAAACAACTGGCCATCGATCACGACGTATGACGGGGTCCGATACAAATTCAAGGAGTCTGCATAGGATGCGCCTTTGTAAGTCACGCCAGCGCCGTAGCCCAAGCCGCGCAGGGCGGCAGTTTGTAGGCGATACACCGTCCAAAGTCGAGCCCCCGTATTGGCTACACCAGTCGGGCGTTTGCCGTTGATGCTTACATTGGTGACGCCCAACTGCGCATTGGATGCGCGGGTGTTGGATGTGGTTTTGGCATCTTGTACGACCAAGTTGGCGGTGGCCATTAGACCTGGCAGGGGGTGAGCAGCCAGGTCGACTTCAAGGCCTGTGGTTTCATCGCGGCCGTTTGGCGTCGGGTCTGTGGCGCCGGGCAAGGTGATGTAGTAATCGGCGCGACGTGTCTGAAACAGCGCAGTTGTCAGGCCCAGTTTGCCGTCCAGCCAAGATAGCTTCGCACCAAGTTCTAATTGAGATGAGCTTTCAGGTTGCACCGTGCTGCGGTCGGCTGATGAGCTGATGCGAGCAGGTTCTGTCGACATGTTGACAAACTTGCCGTTGGACCATCCTGTGTAAAGCGATGCGGTTGGTGTGGGTTGCCACACGGCTCCGAATGACCCTGTGGTGAATGACACGGTGTCTTTGATGGTGCGAGCGGTGCCTGCTTGCTGCCCATCGTCTTCCACGTCAAACCTTTCAGTGCGTATGCCAGCTCGCACTTTGAATTGCTCGCCAAAAGCAATTTGGTCTTGGGCATACAAGCCCCAACCGCGAGATGTGAGGGTGCGATCAAATCCCTGGGCAACCACTGGACTGCCGGTTAGGGTTGTTTCAGGCACCTGTGGTTGGTAGATGTCCGTGATGGATGCGAGGTTGTAGCCGGTACGCATTGTGTCGACGCTGGTGTCTGTGAACTCGATGCCGCCCAAAATAGTGTGTCGATTGGATGGGTTGCCCAACTTCCAGATGATCTCGTTTTGAAAGTTCAAATAGCGAGCATCGTCCGTTTGTTGTCTTGCATTGCGGCCGGTCATGTCGTCAGCGCTATTGCCTGGATTACCTCCGGCGTTGCGAACCATGTCCAGTGATCGGCGATCTTGAACCAGTGCGGTGCGTACCGCCAGATCAGTAGATTGCAGCCATTCGTGAGACAGAGTCAGGCGGTCAATTGTCTGGTCGCTGTAGTTGAATGGGCTGTAGTACTGGGTCGTGCTGGGAACGGACACGATGTTGCGTCGCACATCGAAGGGCAGGCCGTAGTTGTCGGGGGTGACTTTCAACTCACGGTGGTCGTAGTCCACGGTCAGGGTGCTGGAGTCGTTCACCCACCAGGTCAGCGTCGGCAATATCTCTTTGATATCGCGGGAGAGGTCGCGCCAGCCATCCGTCTTTTCGGTGTTCACGATGAGTCGGCCTGCCAGGTTGGCAGATAGGGCTCCCGTGATGTCTGCTGTGCCGTTCAGGGTGCCAAAGCTACCCAGGGTGGTACTGAGTTCGGCCGCTGTGTTGCGTCTGGGCGTTTTGGTAACCGCATTGATGGTGCCGCCAGGCTGGCCCGCGCCATAAAGGGCTGAGCCCGGTCCTTTGAGGACTTCAATTCGGTCCACGTCGGCAAATGTCCTCCAGTAGCCATTTTGAGCCGTGCCATCGAAATACCCATCTCGCAAAAAGCGCATGGCTTGGCCTCTGATGACGAAATTGTTGGCAAAGCCATATCCCCCGCCCATGACGGGTTGTACGCCACTGACATGGGTCATGGCCTGATTCATGTCGGTGACGCCCTGATCCCGTAAAACTTCTTTGGGAACGACCACGATCGATGCCGGAATATCCCGGATGGGGGTGTCGGTTTTGCTGCCGACTTGAACGATTTCTTCTAGGTTGCCGGGTAGGCTTGGCGTACTTTTGACAACGACGAGGGGCAATTCAGATGTCTGTTCTTCAGCGGCCCATGCTGAAGAGACTGCAGTGACTAAAACGAGCAAGGTGAATCGACGCATCACAACCTCTATGTAAATTCGTATTGATCATTGTAATGAGAATGATTCGTATTTACATGATGTGCGTCAACAATGTCTCGCTGTTGCAAAACGGAGGCGCCTTTCTCGATCAGGTAGAACGATTTGACAGCTGTGTGCCGGCAACGATCACCGCTGTACAAATCAGCATGTCTGTTGTGATGGCTTCGTGAAGAAACAGCCAACCCCACAACATGCCGAAAATGGGGATCAGAAAGGTCACAGTTAGGGCCCGGCTTGGCCCAATTTCATTGATCAGTTTAAAAAACAGCAAATAGGCCCAAGCCGTACATAGCACGGCCAATCCAATCAGGGCGGCCCAAGCTAAAACGGGGACCGTGCTCCAAGATGAGGCGTGAGCCGTCGTAGCGGTCATGGGCGCCAATGATTGGGGCCCCAGCCACAAAGCCGGCCCTGCTAGAAACAGGCTGGCTGCCAACAGGCATCCTGTTGTGACAACGATCGGTTGTAGTCCGGATAGATAGCGCTTGCTATGGTGCACAGCCAAGGCATACATCAAGGTTGAACCCAGAGCCAGGCCAATGGCGATCCAGGGCGTGTGTCCTCCCACGGGCGTGTGGGTGAGCGATAGCCAGGCTACGCCTCCAAACCCTAATGCAAGTCCGATCGCGCGTTGTCCACTGAGGCGTTCTTGGGCCCAAAGCCAGCCGACCAGCGCGCCCCATAGCGGCGAGGTGGCATTCAAGATCGACAGCAAGCCTGCCGGCATTTGACGCGCGGCCTGACTGAGCCCCATGAACGGTAGTGCACATGACAACAAGCCTGAAATCACCAAAGCCAGCCATGCTTGTCGGACCTGCTGCAACTGCAGGTGCCGCATGGCAAATGGCAGCAAGATCAGGGTTGCCAAACAAACACGAAACGCGGCCACAGCGACAGGCCCTACAACAGGTGCAGCGATCCGAAGGAAAAGAAAGGAGGCTCCCCAGATGGCAGCCAGTAGGAGCATTTGTACGTGATGAGTCAGGCGCACGAGGCAGATGGGGTCAGAGCAGGACAGGATGTGTGAGGGGCGGGTGTACGCGAGAACCGTTGACTTGAAGGCCTTCAAGCTCAAGTAACGCTACCTTGCGGTCCAGCCCACCTGCGTAGCCCGTTAATTGGCACTGGCTACCTACGACGCGGTGGCAGGGCACGATGACGGAGATGGGGTTCATGCCGACTGCCGCGCCGATGGCTCGACTGGCTTGTGGGCGACCAAGTTGATGCGCCAATTGTCCGTAGCTGACCAATTGCCCTTGGGGGATCGCCAGCAATGCTTGCCAAGTCTGGATCTGGAATGGTGTGCCATGCAAGTCCAGAGGCAGGTCGAACGAGGTGCGTTTGCCTTGCCAGTACTCGTCCAGTTGTGTCACGCAAGCTTGAATGATCGGGTCCTGCTTGGTGACGTTGATGCCGTCAAGTTCTTTGGGGTGGTCTTTTTGCCCTTCAAACCATAAGCCCGTCAGGCCTTGGTCCGAACGAGCAATCAAGGCAGGCCCCAAGGGGGTGTCGCATGTGAATTGCGCGACGTGCGGCGCGGTGTGGGCGGCGATGGGCATGGCTTCAATGTATCAGGGCCATCCCCTATTTGGCGGGTTAGGGCCTTTGGCTGGTCCGGCTTTTGCAAACTGTCACGGGCAAGTCTCTAAAATGCACCAAAGACCAATTTCTATTCAAGAAGGATCACCATGCAAGTCGCTGCTTCCATTTTCAAGGCCTATGACATCCGCGGGATCGTTGGGCAGACCTTGAGCGAGGCTGTGGCCGAACATCTGGGCCGTGCTTTTGGCACCGAAGCCCTCAAGTTGGGCGAAAAGGCCGTGGCCATTGGCCGTGATGGCCGTGTGTCTGGCCCCTCTTTGAGCGCAGCCTTGATCAAGGGCCTGCGTTCCACTGGCATCAATGTGATTGATCTGGGTGCCGTGACCACCCCCATGCTGTATTACGTGGCAGCCACACGTGGTGATCAAGGTTGCCACAGTGGTATCCAAGTGACTGGTAGCCACAATCCCAAGGACTACAACGGATTCAAGATGGTTTTGGCCGGTCGTGCCATTTATGGCGACGACATCCAAGGCCTGCGCAAGCGCATTGAGGCTGAAGATTACGCCAGCGGTGCGGGTGGTGTCTCTGAACTGAATATCCTGCCTGAGTACACCCAACGCATCGTGGGTGATTGCAAGTTGGCCCGCCCGATGAAGATCGTGGTGGATTCTGGCAACGGCATCCCTGGTGCGTCGGCACCTGGCATTTTGCGTGCACTGGGTTGCGAGGTGACTGAATTGTTCTCAGAGGTGGATGGCGACTTCCCCAACCACCACCCCGATCCATCCAAGCCTGAAAACCTGCAAGACTTGATCAAGGCCGTGAAAGAAACCGGCGCTGATCTGGGTTTGGCTTTTGACGGTGATGGCGACCGCTTGGGCGTGGTTACCAAAGATGGCAACAACATCTTCCCTGATCGTCAGATCATGTTGTTTGCGCGTGATGTGTTGTCGCGCGTGCCGGGTGC
>JBDKHX010000035.1:0-9987 GCA_039797415.1 Pseudomonadota bacterium
CTGGGGGTTTTCTGCCAAAGCCAGAGTGGCCACGGCCGCCTGGCAAGTAACCAGGCCAGAGTCTGCGCCTTGTGCACCCAGGGGGCCTGCAGAGCCGGATACCACCGAGCCGCCTTTGCCCAACTCGGTCGATGCCTGAGGGGTGGGGTGTTCCTTGCAGGCGCTCAACGCCAGCGTGCTGGCAAGCAAACCCCATGCAGTCAAACGATACGGTTTCATGTCATCGAACTCCCTGATGTCTTTCTATAAAGCAAGGCAATTGCAAGATGGCCTCTGCATTGGACGGCGAGAAACACCTGTCTGCAGCGGCTTGCCAAGGCAGCCAAATATACTGCGTGTGTTCTCGGGGGGCCAAAGTGATCGGCGTGTCTCGAGGAACCTGCAGGCCAAACACACGTTCGGTGTTGTGGGTGACGCCTGGGGCGTAGCGCGAGCGCCAAACCGGGTAAATCTCGTAAACATTCTCAAGACCCCAGTCAAGCAGGGCCGAGGCCGGTACATGTTCGCTGCCGATCTGGATCCCCGTTTCTTCTGCAACCTCTCTGACGGCCGTGTCGTACCAAGATTCATCTACATGATCTTTGGAGCCCGTCACGCTTTGCCAGAAACCGGGTTGCTTGGCTCGCTCGATCAGCAGCACATCTTGATTGGCAGCGTAGATGACCACCAATACCGACTGAGGAATCTTGTGCTGAACGGATGACATTTGCCAAGTGTGACACGGGTCACGAAACCGCAGGAAAGCCGGGTATTTAAAGTCTCAAGTCAAACAGCTCGGTTGTCGATGTTCGGAAGGTGCCTTTGTGATTGAAGACAGTCGGGGTCGATCCATGATGAATAAAACCAGGGGTTTTGAGCTGGCCAACGTGAGCATTCGCGCTCGCTTGATTGGACTGGTCGTTGCGGCTGGGGCTGTCAGCGCAGGGTTGGGTTGGCTCAGTTGGTGGTCTCAACAGCACAACAAAGAGGTTGTGACATCTTTGGAGCGGACAGCTCAAGTGGTGCGGTCAGCCATGTTGACCGACATGATGCACGATGCCATTCATGCCGAAGTGGTGAGCGCTGCATTAGCCAAAAACCACGCAGGATCAGGCTGCGTTTGATCAGGCCGCCAAGGCGCTGGACGAGAACCTCAAGGTGCTGGTCGACAGCTATGCGAATGCACAAGCCAAAGCACCGACTGATCAAGCCCGCGATGCCTTGGACAAAGCCAAACCCACAGTCGAAAAGTACAGGCAAAGCGCGATTGCGGCACTGGCGCGAATCAAAGGTGGCGACAAACCTGCTGACGCCTTGCAGGCTGATTGAGGCATCGGCCAGTGCCACTACAGCGGTCGCTCATGCGCAATCCGCCTCGACACAGCGTGACACGCTCATTGGCGTGATCCTGGGCTTGGGCTTGCTGGCTGTGATGACCCCGCCATTGATCATCTCCATCCTGCGCCCCATTTACAGGCTATTCAAAGCGGTTGAAACACTCAATACTGACGATGGAGACCTGTCGCATCGTTTGCCGCCCTTGAATGCGGAATTTGCCAAACTGTCCAACGAGTTCAACCTGTTTTTGGACAAGATCACCGCCGTCGTAGCCGAGGTTCACCTCAGTGCAGCCACCATTGGTACCGCCAGTAGCGAAATTGCGGATGGCAATGTGGACCTCTCAACGCGCACAGAAGGTGCAGCACATGATCTGCAAGTCACCGCCAGCAACGTCGAACAACTCACGTCAGCCGTGAACCAGACGGTCGAGGTGGCCAACCAGGCTCGTCAACTGGCCTCAGGGGCATCCAGCGTGGCCGAACAAGGCAACAGCGTCATGTCTTCCATGGTCACCACGATGGAAGACATCAACCACGCTTCACGCAAGATTGCCGACATCATTGGCGTGATCGATGGCATCGCGTTCCAGACCAATATCCTGGCCTTGAACGCCGCTGTCGAAGCCGCTCGCGCGGGTGAGCAAGGGCGTGGCTTTGCTGTGGTGGCCGGTGAGGTGCGCAGCCTGGCGCAGCGCAGCGCAGGTGCCGCCAAAGAAATCAAAACCCTGATTGGATCAAGCGTAGACAAAGTCGATTCGGGCTCGAAGCTGGTGCGCGAGGCCGGTGGCACGATGATGGACATCGTCAACTCCGTACAAAAGGTCAACGACTTGATTGAAGAGATCACCGTGGCTGCAGCAGAGCAGCAAGCCGCCGCGGCTGAAGGTTTGCGCCAGCAGACGGTTCAACTCAATGATTCGATCCAAGGGTTCAAGTTGAACCACTGAGTCAGGTGCCGACCCAAAGAAAAAGGCCACCGATGAGGTGGCCTTCTTTTTGAACGCTTGGCGGATCAGGCCGCGGGTGTGGCAGCTTGAACGTTGCGCAAACGGATGTGCAGTTCACGCAGTTGCTTCTCGTCGACCAGCGAGGGTGCGCCTGTCAACAAGCACTGAGCACGCTGAGTCTTGGGGAAGGCAATCACGTCACGGATGGACTCGGCCTTGGTCATCAGGGTGACCAGACGGTCCAGACCGAAAGCCAGGCCACCGTGAGGCGGCGCGCCGTACTGCAGCGCATCCAGCAAGAAACCGAACTTGACCTGAGCATCTTCTTTGCTGATGTTCAAGGCGCTGAACACCTTGCTTTGCACTTCAGCGCGGTGGATACGGATCGAACCGCCGCCCAGTTCCCAACCGTTCAAGACCATGTCGTAGGCCTTGGCGATGCAGGCACCTGGATCGGTGTCCATCAGATCTTCGTGACCATCCTTCGGGGCGGTGAAGGGGTGGTGCACGGCGTTCCAGCGCTCGGAGTCGTCGTCGTACTCGAACATCGGGAAGTCGACCACCCACAAAGGTGCCCAACGGTCTTCGAACAAGCCAGCCTTCTTGCCGAAGTCGGAGTGACCGACCTTCAAGCGCAGAGCGCCCAGGGCATCGTTGACCACCTTGGCCTTGTCGGCACCGAAGAAAATCAGGTCGCCGTCCTTGGCACCGGTGCGCTCCAGGATCTTGGCAATGGCTGCATCGTGCAGGTTCTTGACGATCGGCGATTGCAGGCCCGAACGCAGTTCTTCAGGTGACTGGCCCTTGGCAACGGTGTTGACCTTGATCCAGGCCAGGCCCTTGGCGCCGTAGATCTTGACGAACTCGGTGTAGGCGTCGATCTCACCGCGAGACATGGCACCACCGCCAGGCACGCACAGCGCAGCCACGCGGCCACCCTTGGTGGTTGCGGGAGTCGAGAAGACCTTGAAGTCCACATCGGCCATGATGTCGGTCAGTTCGGTGAACTGCAGCTTGACGCGCAGGTCAGGCTTGTCCGAACCGTACAGGTGCATGGCATCAGCGTATTTCATGACTGGGTAGGCACCCAGGTCCACGTTCAACGCCTTCATGAAGACATGACGGATCATGCCTTCGAACATGTCACGGATTTCCTGTTCGGTCAGGAAGCTCGTTTCAATATCGATCTGGGTGAATTCTGGCTGACGGTCAGCGCGCAAGTCTTCGTCGCGGAAGCACTTGGTGATCTGGTAGTAGCGGTCAAAGCCTGCCACCATCAACAACTGCTTGAACAGCTGTGGCGATTGGGGCAGCGCAAAGAAGGCGCCGTCGTGCACGCGCGAAGGCACCAGATAGTCGCGAGCACCTTCTGGGGTGGACTTGGTCAGCATCGGAGTTTCGATGTCAACAAAGCCGTTTTCGTCCAGGAACTTACGTGCTTCCATGGCCACGCGGTAGCGCAGCATCAGGTTCTTTTGCATGTAAGGACGACGCAGGTCCAACACGCGGTGAGTCAGACGTGTCGTTTCAGACAGGTTGTCGTCGTCGATCTGGAACGGAGGCGTGACCGAAGCGTTCAACACTTCCAGGTTGTGCGCCAGGATTTCGATCTTGCCGCTGGTCAGGCCAGCGTTTTCGGTGCCGGCAGGGCGAGCACGCACCACGCCGGTCACCTTCAAGCAGAACTCGTTACGCACGTCTTCTGCAATCTTGAACGAGTCAGCGCGGTCAGGGTCAAACACGACCTGCACCAGACCTTCGCGGTCACGCATGTCGATGAAGATCACGCCGCCGTGGTCGCGACGACGGTGGGCCCAGCCCATCAGGGTAACGGTCTGGCCCATCAGCGCTTCGCTGACCAGTCCGCAATAAGTGGTACGCATCGTTGTTCTCCGGAAGTCTTATTTGAGGGCGCAGCAAGGCGCCTCAGAACCCTCGATTGTCCCTCAGGAATCGAGGATTTTTTGTGTCGTTTCAGTGCGAAGTCGCTACCTTGCCGTCCCCAACCGCTTTGGCAGCATGTGGGGGCGGGGCGACGACGCCCATCGAGATGATGTATTTCAGGGCTTCATCCACGGACATTTCCAGCGGCATGACGTCGGCTCTCGGCACGATCAGCATGAAGCCGGAAGTCGGGTTCGGGGTAGTCGGCACGTACAGCGTGACGTGCTCAGAGGCCAGGTGGTGGGCCACTTCGCCACTGGGTTTGCCGGTGACAAAGGCGATCGTCCAGGACCCTTGGCGAGGGTATTGCACCAAAACCGCCTCGCGAAACGCTTGGCCGCTACTCGAAAACAGCGTGTCCGACACCTGTTTGACCGAGTTGTAGATGCTTTTGACGATGGGGATGTTGGACAGCACCCGGTTGGACTGATCCAGAATCCATTGGCCGGCCATGTTGGTCACGGCCACGCCGGTCAGCCACAAAGCGGTGACCAAAATGATCACGCTCAAGCCCGGGATTTGCTGAACATCGTGCAAAAACGGGTGCAGGCTTTGAGGCAGCACTGCTTGCGCGGCCGTAATCATCCAGGCGAAGACGCCGTCAAGCGTGCCAATGACGTTTTTGAGCACCCAGATGGTGATGGCCAAAGGCAACCAGACAAGCAGTCCGGTGAGGATGTATTTTTTCACAAGGAGACCGTGTGGTTTGGAAATCAGTGGCAAGCGCAGGACGAGCCGCAGGGTGAGGCACCGCTGTCGCCACCACCGGATGAGGTGCTGGATTCAGCTGGAGCGGCAGCGGCTGTCGAGGTGGCTGCCGCTGCGGTAGCTGGCGCGCTGGTGCCGCCTGCGCCACCGCGGAAGTCTGTCACATACCAGCCCGAGCCTTTGAGCTGGAAGCCGGCAGCCGTGATTTGTTTTTTGAACGATTCAGCGCCACAGTGAGGGCAGGTCGTCAAAACGGGATCGGACATCTTCTGCAGCACGTCTTTGGCGTGGCCACAGGATTCACAACGGTAAGCGTAAATGGGCATGGGAGGAACCCCTCGGGTTTTCCAACAAAGACGCCATTTTAATGGGGGCGTCGCTTGGGTGTTTCAAGAGCTCAGTCGAGCTGCCCCGTGGATGCGGGGCAGGGTGATGTGACAGACGTCACGCCATGTGAGCCAATTTGGTGCGGTGATCTGTGATCAGTTGAGGTCCCAATGAGCCGAGCAACATCCCTGCCAGTGCGGCCAGCAGGCCTGCCAACTGACCGGGGAATGCGTCGCCCCAGCTCTGCCCCAGGCTGGATGCAGCCAAGAACAGTGCCCAGACCCCGATGCCGGAGAAAATGGACAAAACAGCGCCTTGCGTGGTGGCCCGAGACCAGTACAAACCGAACACCAGGGGGACAAACGCGCCGACCAGTGTCACCTGGTATGCCGAAGACACCATGTCGTAAATCGCGGTGCCTTCCATCTTGATGGCATAGGTCAGCACCAAGGCGGTGAAAACCAAAATGGTGATCCGCAGGGCCAGCAGCATCTGCTTGTCTGTCATGCCGGGTTTGATGTTTTTGAGGATGTTCTCCACAAAACTGGTCGACGGGGCCAGCAAGGTCGCCGACGACGTGGATTTGATGGCAGACACCAAGGCGCCGAAGAAGAAAATCTGGGCGATCAGGGGCATCTTGGACATGATCAAGGTGGGCAGCACCTTTTGGGGGTCATGAGCCAGTAACTCTCGGGTTTGCTCGGGCATGATGATCAGTGACGAGGCCACGATGAACATGGGCACGAACGCAAAGGCCAGATAGCTGAAGCCACCGATGATGGCGCCCTTTTTGGCTGTGTCACTGTCTTTGGCTGACATCACACGTTGAAAGACGTCCTGCTGCGGAATGGACCCCAGCATCATGGTGATGGCGGCTGCGATGAACCAGATCCAACCGTCCACGGTACGCTCGGGCAGGATCTTGAACCAGTCATTGGCAACGGCCAGGTCAAACACCTTGTCGGCGCCTCCGGCTTGGTTGCCTGCCATGACCGCAATCAAGGACAGGCCCACCACCAAAACGATCATCTGGATGAAGTCCGTCCAGGCCACGGCCAGCATCCCGCCGATCAGCACGTAGATCAGGACCAGGACGGTGCCAATGGTCATGCCGACTGCGGGGGCGATGGTGCCGCCAGACAGAATGGAAAACACCAGGCCCAAGGCAGTGATTTGAGCGGCCACCCAGCCCAGGTAGCTCAGGATGACGGCAATGGAGCAAAAAATTTCGACGCCTTCACCATAGCGTTGACGGTAGAAGTCGCCAATGGTCATCAGGCTCATCTTGTAGAGCCGGGAAGCAAAAAAAGCACCCACCAGAACCAGGCACATCGACGCGCCAAATGGGTCTTCCACCACCGCATTGAGCCCGCCTTCCACAAACTTGGCGGGAATCCCCATGACCGTCTCTGCACCGAACCACGTGGCAAATGTGGTCGTGATCACCATGGCCAAGGGCAGGCTGCGTCCGGCGATGGCGAAGTCAGTCGTGTTTTTGATGCGTGTGCCTGCATAGATCCCGATGCACATGGTGCCGACCAGGTACAGGATCACAAAAGCGAGCAAGGTGATGTTCATCTCGTCAACAAAACGCAAGGTTTACAACACGCCGGCCGAATGCAGGCGAACCATGATTTGTGCAGCGAGCAAGCCCAGGAAGAAGCCCAGAGCCACCCATGCCACGCCAGAGAGCAGTCGATTCGTGCGGCGTTGCTCGGCCAAGATGGCGTGCAGGTCGCGACGGATGTCGAGCGAGCCGGATTCTAAGTTGTGGTGAATCAGGCGAGGCAGCTCGGGTAGCAATTTGGCATAGCGCGGGGCCTCGCGCTTGAGGCGATCGACCAGACCGCGCCAACCCACCTGCTCGTTCATCCAGCGCTCCAGGAAGGGCTTGGCGGTGCTCCACAGGTCCAGTTCCGGGTCAAGCTGTCGGCCCAGGCCTTCGATGTTGAGCAGGGTCTTTTGCAGCAAGACCAGTTGGGGTTGGATCTCGACGTTGAAGCGGCGAGAGATCTGAAACAGTCGCATCAAGACCTGTCCCAGCGAGATTTCCTTCAGCGGTCGGTCAAAGTATGGCTCGCATACCGTGCGCACGGCACCTTCCAGCTCGTCCACACGGGTGTGTGGGGGCACCCAGCCGCTTTCAATGTGCAACTCGGCCACGCGTTTGTAATCGCGGCGGAAGAAGGCGATGAAGTTCTGGGCCAGGTAGTCTTTGTCGACTTCGGTCAGTGTGCCGATGATGCCGAAGTCCAGCGCGATGTAGCGGCCAAAGGTCTGAGGCGCCAGGCTGACCTGGATGTTGCCGGGGTGCATGTCGGCATGGAAGAACCCGTCCCGAAAGACTTGGGTGAAAAAGATCGTGACACCGTCGCGTGCCAGCTTTTTGATGTCGACCCCAGCTTCGCGCAGGCGAGTCATCTGGCTGATGGGGACGCCTTTCATGCGCTCCATCACCATCACGGTCGGGGTGCAGTAGTCCCACACCATTTCGGGCACCATGACCAGATGCAGGTCTTCCATATTGCGGCGCAGTTGCGCTGCGTTGGCGGCTTCTCGGACCAGATCCAGCTCGTCGTGCAGGTATTTGTCGAACTCGGCCACCACTTCGCGTGGTTTGAGGCGTTTGCCGTCGGCCCACAAGCGCTCAACCCAGCCAGCCAATGTGCGCATCAAAGCCAGGTCGTCATCGATGACGGACAACATGCCAGGGCGCAACACTTTGACCGCTACTTCGCGGCCATCGTGCAAAACCGCAAAGTGCACCTGTGCGATGGAGGCGCTGGCGATTGGGTCAGCATCGAACTGGCTGAAGACCTCGCTGATGGGCTTGCCCAGGGCCTTTTCAACCAGCTTGACTGATTCGGCGCTAGGGAAGGGGGGGACGCGGTCTTGCAGTCTGGCCAACTCGTCGGCCACATCGGGGGGCAGCAAGTCCCGGCGGGTGGAGAGCATTTGCCCGAACTTCACGAAGATCGGGCCCAGTTGCTCGAGAGCCAAGCGCAGGCGCTCGCCTCGGGGGGCGTCCAGATTGCGGCCAAACGAAATGATGCGGCTGAGCAGGGTCAGCTTGGGGCGGCGCAGGCTGTCCAGCAGCAGGCCATCCAGCCCATAGCGCAGGGCGATCAGGCCAATGTAGATGGGACGAACCAGTGCGCGCATGACAAGCTTGGCCTTCTATCTGTGCAGGTAAAACAGGTGAAACAGATCTTCAGCGAGAAAACGGCTTGCCGTCTCCATTTTGGCCAGGGCGCCAGCGCTCAAAAGCTTGTTTGATGCCCCCTGTGAGGGTGCTCAGCAATTGCGCAGGTGTGGCGCCTAGCCAGCGCGCGATGTCGTCCTCGATGTCCCAACGCAGATTTTTCATCAGCCAGGAGGCGACTTCGGCCAAGGCGGCATCCCCATCAATATTGACTTCAGGCCGCTCACCTTTGAGGGTGCGCGCAGCCATGGTCAACGGATCTTGCAATTGAATGGTGAGCGTCAAATGTGCTGTCGCTGAGTCACCCGTTGCTGCTTCAGGGTTGTCCCTTTGCTCGACGCGTTCGAACAAACCAGCCGGGGTCACCATGAAGCGGATGTTGGGCGGTTGGTTCAATAGGGAGTCCAGTGCGGCCCCTAAATAGCTAGGCAACTGGATGGACGCTTCCCGGTTCCATCGGATGTCGATGATGCGCCCAGCAAAGGGGCGCAGTTTGCCTTGCGCAACCGGCTCGCTTGAAACGATGTGGTTGAGCAACAAAGTCAAACGGTCCAGCGCAGCTGGTGCGATCCAGGAAAAGGGTTGTAGTGCCATGGGCGGATTGTAGGGCTGCCCACAATCTTCGCGGAAACCCTTAAATCAACGGGGAGGCGTTGCAATCCTGTCATGGTTTTTAGTCCACAATGTTTGATGCAACTTCATTTTGGTCGCCCGTTATTGCTTTGACGATGCTTGTAACTTATTGCTGCAGGCGGCTTGGTATTCAATGATTTCCGGGGCTAAACCTGGGTCCCTGGCGTACATGTTCAATAACCGAAATTACAACCGGACGTTTTTCAATGCCCCGCAATCGGTCACATCGTTTGTGGCGGCATTCATGGAGCCCACCATCACGGTGGGTTCTTTGCTGGCGTGCATGGCTTATTTTGATGAGCCGGTTTTGCGCGCATCCATGTCCTTGTGCTTGTTGGTGTTTGCGCTGACCTTTCCTGGCCGCAATCGATTTCATGACTCGCGCCTGGAGGCGGGGGTCGACATCATGTCGTCCTGGGTGGCCATGTTGCTGATTTTGTGGCTGTGCGGTTATGCAACCAACAGCCTGATGTTCTTTGACATCAATGTGATGATGACCTGGGCGTTGGTGACGCCTTTGGCTCAGTGGTTTGCTGTTTTGATCGGCAAGTTCATCATCAAGCGACGGGCGTCTCAGCCTGGCGCTCGTCGACGCGCCATTGTGGTGGGTGCAGGACCTTTGGGTGGGAAAGTTGCGCGAGCGTTGCAGAGCAACTCTGATCAAAGCACCGAGTTCGTTGGCTATTTTGATGACCGTACCGACAGTCGTGTGCTGCCTGAGGCCGTCAGCATGCGCTTGGGCGGCTTGCGTGACGTGGCCAATTACGTTTATGCGCAAGGCATCCACGAGGTCTACATCACCTTGCCTTTGGGTTCTCAGCCCCGCATTGTTGAATTGTTGGAAGCCGTTCAGGGCACAACGGCGTCTTTGTATTTTGTGCCAGACGTCTTCGGTATCAGCATCATT
>JBDKHX010000036.1:0-10080 GCA_039797415.1 Pseudomonadota bacterium
GCCGCCGAGCGCGTGCTGTACGGCAAGTACCAGTGCGATCAGGGCAAATCGATCACCGTGGCCCGTGACCAGCAAAACCCTGGCTACGTCAAGCTGGACCTGGCCAAGCAAAGCTGGACGATGAAACCCGTGCTGTCCTCAACCGGCGCCGTGCGTCTGGAAGACATCAAGGGCAACACCCTGCTGGTGCAAATCCTGACCAAATCCATGCTGATGGACCAAAAAGCAGGCCGCCGCCTGGTGGACGGCTGCGCCCACGAAGCCCAAAAGGCTGCGGAAGAAGACCTGAAGAAAAACCCACGCGCCTCGGCCTTCTCTGACGCGCCAGCCTCGGCCGCTCAGTAATTTTTGACGCCCCGAACAGCCGCAGCGCCCCTGCGGCTATTTTTTTGGGCCCTTATTGAAGACTTTTCGCAAAAACAGTGGGATTTCCCCGCAGACGTAGGCGAAAATAGAGGTTTGCCGTATTTGCCGCTTTTTCGGCGTCAGATCCGTTTGAACCTGTCCCTTGTTCTTGACCCAAGGTAACACTCCATGCTGCAAGCCTATCGCCAACACGTTGCTGAGCGCGCTGCCCTCGGCATCCCCCCTCTGGCCCTGTCCGCACAGCAAACTGCTGAGCTGATCGAACTGATCAAGAACCCACCAGCTGGCGAAGACGCCTTCTTGCTGGACTTGTTGACCCACCGCGTTCCTCCTGGCGTGGACGACGCAGCCAAGGTCAAGGCATCCTTCCTGTCCGCCGTGGCTCACGGTGATGTCAAGGCTGCCTTGATTTCCAAAGCCAAAGCCACTGAATTGCTGGGCACCATGGTTGGCGGCTACAACGTCAAGCCATTGATCGACCTGCTGGGCGACGCTGAAGTCGGCGGCGTGGCTGCTGAAGCCCTGAAAAAGACCCTGCTGATGTTTGACGCGTTCCATGACGTGTCCGAACTGTGCAAGGCTGGCAATGCCAACGCCAAGGCCGTGATGCAATCGTGGGCCGACGCCGAGTGGTTCACCACCCGTCCTGAAGTCGCCAAGAAGATCACCGTGACCGTGTTCAAGGTGCCTGGCGAAACCAACACCGACGACCTGTCGCCTGCTCCTGACGCATGGAGCCGTCCTGACATCCCGATGCACTATCTGGCGATGTTGAAGAACACCCGTCCTGACGCAGCTTTCAAGCCTGAAGAAGACGGCAAGCGCGGCCCGATGCAGTTCATCGAAGACCTGAAGAAGAAGGGCAACCTGGTTGCTTACGTTGGCGACGTGGTCGGCACCGGCTCTTCGCGTAAGTCGGCCACCAACAGCGTGATCTGGGCCACGGGCGAAGACATCCCATTCGTGCCTAACAAGCGCTTCGGTGGTGTGACTCTGGGCGGCAAGATCGCTCCGATCTTCTTCAACACCCAAGAAGACTCCGGCTCGCTGCCTATCGAAGTGGACGTGACCGCTTTCGAAATGGGCGATGTCATCGACATCTACCCCTATGACGGCAAGATCGAAAAGAACGGCGCTGAAGCTGCCGCCAAGTTCGAACTGAAGTCGCAAGTGTTGCTGGACGAAGTCCGCGCTGGTGGCCGTATCAACCTGATCATCGGTCGCTCGCTGACCGGTAAGGCACGTGAGTTCCTGGGTCTGCCAGCCTCTACGCTGTTCCGCCTGCCCGTGTCGCCTAAGGACACCGGCAAGGGCTTCACCCTGGCCCAGAAGATGGTCGGTCGCGCTGTCGGCCTGCCTGAAGGTCAAGGCGTGCGTCCTGGCACCTACTGCGAACCCAAGATGACCACCGTTGGTTCGCAAGACACCACCGGCCCAATGACCCGTGACGAACTGAAGGACCTGGCTTGCCTGGGCTTCTCGGCTGATCTGGTCATGCAATCGTTCTGCCACACCGCTGCTTATCCAAAGCCAGTGGACGTGAAGATGCACCGCGAATTGCCAGCCTTCATCTCCAACCGCGGTGGCGTGGCCCTGCGTCCAGGCGACGGCGTGATCCACTCGTGGCTGAACCGCTTGCTGTTGCCTGACACCGTCGGCACCGGTGGCGACTCGCACACCCGTTTCCCAATCGGTATCTCCTTCCCTGCCGGTTCCGGTCTGGTTGCCTTCGGCGCCGCCACTGGCGTGATGCCTTTGGACATGCCTGAGTCCGTGCTGGTTCGCTTCAAGGGCCAAATGCAACCTGGTATCACCCTGCGTGACCTGGTGCATGCCATCCCTCTGTACGCGATCAAGGCTGGTCTGCTGACCGTTGCCAAGGCTGGCAAGAAGAACATCTTCTCCGGCCGCGTTCTGGAAATCGAAGGCCTGCCAGACCTGAAGGTCGAGCAAGCATTCGAACTGTCTGACGCTTCGGCTGAACGTTCCGCTGCTGGTTGCACCATCAAGCTGAACAAGGAGCCTGTGGCCGAGTACCTGAAGTCGAACATCGTTCTGATGAAGAACATGATCGCTGACGGCTACGCTGACGCACGCACCCTGCAACGCCGTATCGACGCACAAGAAGCCTGGTTGGCCAACCAAACCTTGCTGGAAGCCGATGCCGACGCCGAGTACGCAGCCATCATCGAAATCGATCTGGCCGACATCAAGGAACCCATCGTCTGCTGCCCTAACGACCCAGACGACGCCAAGTTCCTGTCTGAAGTCGCTGGCACCAAGATCGACGAAGCCTTCATCGGTTCTTGCATGACCAACATCGGTCACTTCCGCGCCGCTGGCAAGCTGCTGGAAGGCAAGAAGGACATCCCAGTTCGTCTGTGGGTGGCTCCTCCAACCAAGATGGATGCTGCAGAGCTGACCAAGGAAGGCTTCTACAACACCTTCGGCACCGCTGGCGCCCGTACCGAAATGCCCGGCTGCTCGCTGTGCATGGGTAACCAGGCTCAGATCAAGGAAGGCTCGACCTGTATCTCTACGTCGACCCGTAACTTCCCGAACCGTCTGGGCAAGAACACCAACGTGTTCCTGGGTTCTGCCGAATTGGTGGCTGTGGCCTCCAAGATGGGCAAGTTGCCTACGCCAGCCGAGTACCTGGCTGAAGTCGGTGTGGTTGCCAAGGACTCCGACAAGATCTACAAGTACCTGAACTTCAACCAGATTGAAGAGTACGTTGAGACTGCCAAGACCGTGAAGGCCTGAGCCCTCAAGCTCTAAGCTGACATGAAGCCCGCCGGGGAAACCTGGCGGGCTTTTTTGTTTGCAGCCCCAACCCGATCACTTCGGGCGTCGTGGTTTCAGTTGTGCGCCGCGCACCTCAAACCGCACCGACGCTTTGACCTGACCTGCCTGGTCCACCAGTTCAAGCTCATGGTGCCCTGGCCACATGGGCCACAGTGTTTCAACAGCGGCCCCCAGGCGCTTGCCATCCATACGCAAACGCCACCGTCGGTCCAGGCCAGCTACAACCTTGACCGTCAACTTCTGCGCACCGGCAGGGATATCGGGATCCATCGCAAAAATTGTTCGATCCACGGGAGAGACGATCAAGTCAGACGAGGCACCGCGAGCACTTGCCAACCGCACTTCGGACTGAGCCGTGCCAGGTAAAAACCACTCCAGTCGCTCCGGCTCCAAGCGCCGTTCAAACGCCACCTGTGTCTGTATCAAACCCACAGGCGGGGATGGCGGGACGGCCGCTGCCGCAACCTTCAACTCTCTGTGCAACTCGTCCAACACGGCGCGCCAGATCGGCGCCGCCCCCGTGACACCGGACACGTCCCACATGGGATCCCCGTTGGCATTGCCAACCCAAACGCCCACGGTAAAGCGACGAGAAAAGCCGACGCACCAGTTGTCACGCATGTCTTTGCTGGTACCGGTTTTGACCGCCGACCAGTAGCGTGTTGCCAAAGCATTGTCCAAACCAAAAGTGGGGACACGGGCCTCACGATCGGACAGCACATCGGCCACCACATAGCTGGCCAAGGGATCCATGACTGCCTTGGTTGCCGACGCAGTGGTCCCTGTCTGCTTCGAGGCATGAATGGCCCGCCATGGGCTGAAAGCTCCACCCACAGCCAAAGCTCGATAGGCATTGGCCAAGGACACCAAACTGACCTCTGCCGAGCCCAAAGCCAGGCTGTATCCGTAATAGTCACCCGCATGGGCCAGAGGCAGTCCCAAATCACGCAGGCGTTGACCAAACCGCTCCGGCCCAACCAGCACCAAGGCACGCACGGCAGGGATGTTCAACGACGATGCCAACGCAGTCCGCACCGAAACATGCCCCTTGTATCCCCGATCGTAGTTCTGAGGAATGTAAAGGCCTGCCGCTGTGCTCAACCCGACAGGTGAATCATCGATCAGAGATGCCGCAGTCAACCACTTTTGTTCGATGGTCATTTCGTACAAAAACGGTTTCAGCGTGGATCCCGCCTGCCGCATGGCGGTGACGCCATCCACATCACCCGCTTGAGAGAGTTGCCCGCTAGACCCCACCCAGGCCAATACCTCACCCGTGGCGTTGTCCAACACGACGATCGCGCCGTCCTCTACGTGACGACTGCGCAGTTCTGTCAGGTGTCTGCGCAAAGTGTCTCGCGCAAATCGTTGCAAGCGTGCATCCAATGTGGTCAGCACATCACCCACTGCACGCTTGGATGGGGCTGCGGAAGAGATTAGTTTGCGAGCCAGATGTGGCGCAAGCTGGTTGTCCGCATCCAGTCGTTCCACCCGTTTTTGGGACAACACCTGAGCGACATAGGTCTTGTAGGTGGGGCATTTGCTCGCCTGGCTTTGTTCGCTCAAAACAGAGCAAGCCCTCGCAGCGACTCGGTCCGCTGGCGCGTTAGGGGAACGAAGCAAGGCTGCAGCCAATGCAGCCTCCTCCATGTTCAGTCCGCTGGGATACTTGTGAAACAGGGCCGAAGACAAAGCGCTGATCCCAACCGTCTCACCTCGGAATCCAACCAGATTGAGGTACGCCTCCAGGATCTGATCCTTGCGCCAGCTTTTCTCCAGACGCAAGGCTGTGGCTGCCTGACCGACCTTGCTGACCCAACTGCGCCCAGTCTTGCCGCCCCGGCTGGTGGCCCATTGCTCATCGAGCAAACCAGCCAACTGCATGGTGACCGTCGAAGCCCCGCGTGTCCGGCTGTTCCACAAATTGGCCCAGGCCGCAGCCCCCACGCCCTGCCAGTCAACACCGGCGTGTTGATAAAACCGTTTGTCCTCCGACAGAAGCAGTGCTGTACGCAAAGCTGGCGACACGTCCTTGAGTGCCACCCACTCGCCTCGCAACGCAGATGCGTCGGTTCTGATTGCCTGTAATCGTTGTCCATGACGATCCAACAACCAAGTGTCCGATGATCGATAGGACTGCTTGACTTGATCGAAGCTGGGCATGCCCCATGCTGCACCGCTCAGCATCACGAGCAATGTCACCATCAGGGCAAGCCAGCCACGACGAATCATGATCAAGGGCCAACAACCATCGCCGCATTGGGCGACTCGCCAAACATCTCGGGCGCGTACATCGCTTCCACACGGGTCTGCGGCATGTTGAACGTGCCAGGATTGTTCAGGCGAACGGTGTACTCGATGCTGAACTTGCCTTTGGGCAGATATCGGTAGTAAGCGCGATAGGCTTCAAAGCTGCGCTCTTGATAGGCCAGCCAGCCCCGATCATCTTCTTGCTCCGAGTTGGTTTCCATCGTGCCATCGCGCCCCAGACCACTGTCCAAGATGGCTGCGCCACCAGGAATCGGGTCATTGACCACCACCCATGTGGCATCGGCCTGCACATCAATGTCCAGGTGCACACGCAACACATCGCCACGGGTGTATTGGCCCTTGGTTTTTTGCTCAACCGGTGTCACCGTTTTGATGATGCGATAGCCCGATCCAAATGGCGCCAGCACGGGCACCGCTGCTTTGCTGGTGAAGGTGACCCAAGGCTTGCCGCTGCCCTCGTGCTGAATGCGCACATTGACAGGCGCCTTGCTGCCCCCGACTGCAAACCCTGTTGGCCAGCCCAGCGCCACCGTGCCACCGTTTGCCGAACGAGCCCAATCAAAGGCTTGCGCTTTATCACCGGGCTCGAACGCGACACGCGACTGACCTGCGACAGGGGCCTTCTCGAAACGCTTGGAGAATGCCTCTACCGCCACGGTGCCCCACGCGTTGGCCACGGTGGTCGACCACTTGCCCAACTGATGCCGCTGCAGCGTACCCACCACCAAGCGGGGCAGATCATCCTTCCACCCTGCACGGTCCAACACGGCCGTGATCATGCGCACGCTGTTGACGTCGCCATTGGCCATGAGCCACCACCAACTGTCATCTCGTTCGGTCGAGAAGCCCAAACGCGAGCCTTGCACATTGAGTCGCGCGCGCAAAATCTGCTCGGCTTCGCTGATGCGTTTGTCGCGCTCAGGAATCTCCTTCACACGATCCAACACCATCAACCAATCGATCACCGCGCCAGTGGGCCACTGGTTGGGCAGGATCTGAATCGATCCCAACAGACGCGGCTGTACGCGACCCGTCCGGCTAAGCGCCTCCAGCGCCGCGACCTTGCGAACTTCCAGGTCGCCATTTTTCAGGAAGGCCGGCATCCAGAAATCGCGCTTCACACGCCCTTCGATGAAAGCAATCAAACCTTGCTCCATCTTTTCGCGCGTGGCTGGCGGAATCCGGAAGTCATAGCCCAGCTTGCTGGCTTCATCGGTGATCGACAGCAGATAGGCCGTTAACGAATCACTACCGGTGTTGTGCCAACCCGAAGCCGGCGGGAAGTAGTTGGCCAGGCCATCTTCATCCAGATACAGAGGGATCTGGGCTGCGATGGCTTGCCAATAGCTCGTGTCTCGCAAGCCAATGGCAATGGATGTCTTTTGCTCCAGACAAGACCAGGGATAGCGCTCGAAGTAGTGTTTGACACCTGGCAGACCATCGCCCAGCTTGGGCTTGAACGCCACTTCGATGCCGCCACGCAAAGCGCCATTGGCATCGGGCAAAGCCTTCTGCGGTGCGGCAATCGGCAAGCTCAACGATTGATCCAACTGCATCAAAGTCGCTTGCTGAACAGTGACCGGCACAGCCTCGGCCACCTTCTGACTGAACTTCATGCGGTCCTGCGCTTGTGCACTGCGTGCACTGACTTGCCAATCCACCTGCTTGATGTTGTAGGGCACGGTCACGTCCCACGCCACCTCGGCTGCGGCATTGGCGTCGATGCGGACCTTTTGATCAGGCAAGGCATTTGCGGCTTGGGCTTGCACCGTCACATCCATGGCTTGAGCCGTGGTGTTTCTGACCGTGAACATCGCCTTGTAGTGATCACCCTCGCGCACCAAGGGAGGCACCCCAGACAAAATCTGCAAGTCTTGCGTGGCACGGATCTGCGCACGCCCCATCCCAAACAAGGCCACGTTGTCGCCCTTGATGGCATCGGTGACCGCCACGATTCGAAAGCTGGTCAAGGCGTCGTTCAGTGGCACGTCGACCACGGCTTCGCCCTTGCCATCCAGCACCACACGCGGGTTCCAGAGCAGCAGCGTGTCAAACAACTCGCGGGCGGGGAATTCTCCCCCACCGCCGCCAGCCGCCACCGCTTTTTTGCCGTAGTGGCGTTTGCCAATGATCTGCATTTGCGCCGTGGCAGTTTCAACGGCATAGCCGCGCGGTTGAATCATCGACTTGAGGATGTCCCAAGACTCATTGGGTTTGAGCTCTAACAAGGCCTCGTCCACCGCCGCCAAGGCCACCTCGGTGCCGGCAGGCACGGGCGAGCCATCAGGCAAACTGACCTTGATGCGAACACGGCTGGTGGCCCGGATGGGGTAGCTGGTTTTGTCGGGCACCACGTCAACCTTCAAGGTATGCGCCTTGATGCCCACTTCGATTTCAGCAATGCCGTATTTGAAAGCGGGCTTGGACAAGTCCACCATCGCGGTCGGCTCCTGGTATTCCTGCCCCTCTGTGCGATAGGCATGCCACCACTCATTGGGCGAACGCCAGCCCCAGGTGAAGAAGGAATACCAAGGCACTTCACGAACGCGCCCACGCACCTCCAGCACAGAAACAAACACATTCGGGCCCCACTCGGCCTTGACCGGCACATCAATGGTCGGATCTTTGCCGTTGAGCTCAACCGTGAAGGTTTCCAAAATGCCATTGCGTTCGATCGACACCAAGGCGGTGCCATGACGGAATGGGCTGCGGATCTGGAATCGGGCTGTTTCGCCAGGCTCGTAATTGCGGCGCTCAGGGATCACGTCCATGCGGTCTTGGTTGTCGCCCCCAAACCAGACCTCGCCTTGTCGGGTCACCCACACTGTTGAGGCTGACTGGGCCAGATTGCCGCTGTCGTCCTTGGCTTGGGCAATCAGTTCAATTTCGCCCAAAGCCTTCATATCAGCTTCGCACAACACCAGGCCACGCTCGTCGCTGGTGCCACTGCACAACTCGCCCAACTCTTCGTCGGCGTTCTGGTTGTCATAGGCATAAAAGCCCCCCACCAAACGCTTGCGCGTCGATGTGGTGCGATGTGCCACGCCTTTGACACTGACTTTGACACCCGCTTTCGGTTTGCCTGTTGTGTCCAGGGCCATCACTTGCGTGGCCACCTTCTGGCGGATCGACACCCAAGAATCAGTCCGCACCCCCAGCACCACCGCAGCAGGCCAAACAGGCAAGGTCTGGCTCAGAGTCTGCACTTCGCCATTGGGGTCTGCATAGGTGGCTTGCACCAGCAACTGCTTGGGCACCTTGACTTCAGGCAGCTTCGCCAAGCTGACCTTGCCAGCCCCCTTGGCATCCAGCTTCACAGCCAGCTTGTCAGCCACCAATTGCGCGCTGCCATCACGGGCGCGGAAGGATGTTTCGCCATCCTCCTCATCCACATAGTCTTCCGAGAAAAAGCCTCGGGCATTGGGATCACGTGGTTCACGCGGCGGCTCAAATCGGAACCCTGGGAACCGTTCGGTACGCAGTGCGGCTTGCACATCGGCTTGCCCTAATTGGGCAGACACGCGCACGGGTAAATCAGCCGCGCCACCGCCGTTGCCGTAATTGATTTGCAGGCCCAGCGGCACCTCTTTGGGTTGCACCAAGGTGGCCTTCGGGCCAATGATGCGCCCCGTCATCACCGGCAAGCGAAACTCTTCAACCCGGAAAGAGCCTGTTCCGACTGAACGATTCGCCCCCATCAAGGTGATGGCGTAAGAGCCCAACTTCGCATCTTCCGGGATCTTGAACACCGTCTCAGCGTATCGACGGGCACGCCAGCTCAACGGAAAGGTGAATTCCTGACCCGAGCCCTCATGCACGATCCGCACTTGCGTTGGCAGCTCGCTGGCATCCAACAAACGCATGCCTGTCAGTTGCTCCGCACGGGCCAGGTGCTTCATCGACACGGTCTGCCCGGCACGCAGCAAGGTCCGATCCATGATCGTGTGGAAGCGCTCACGCTCCGTTTCGTCGTGGCTGGTTGTGTTGACATGGAAACGCCAGGACTCGATGCCTTCGTTCCAGTTGGACCAGACGAAGGCCATGTCAGCACGGCCTTGCTCATCGGTCTTGCGAGCGCTGATGAAGTAGCCATCCTCGCGGCTGACACCACCCCGCTCACAGTAGTCCCAAGGCAAGCTGGGCAGCTCCTCATCAATCTGCACAAAGCCCTGCTTGTTGGTCTGGCCTTTCCAGACCACCTTGCCACGGCAATCAGATACCTGAACCTGGGCTGTAGACACCGGCTTGGCCTTGTCCAATGTGGTCACCCACACGCCGGAATTCACCGCGCCCCACTTGAAGTGCACGCCCAGATTGGTCACCAACACGCTGGTGCGCACAAACATCGGCGCATCACGGTCTAACAGCGCTTTGCCCAGTCGTGGGGACTCGACCTCCACCACATGGAAGCCCGGTTGAGGCATGGGGATGCCAATCACTTCAAAGGGATGAGGCTCAGACCGCTGTGAGCTCGGCAATTCGAGCTTGCGCGCAGACTTTTCTTTTTGCAGCAGGCTGACGGTACGGGTCTGAATGCGATCGTCTGCATCGGGGTCATATCCCGGCTCCGACTCGTCTTCATCCTCGCCGTAACGTGGGTTGCCCCGTGGCCCCTTGACGGGCTTTTTCTTGGCCTTG
>JBDKHX010000037.1:0-8412 GCA_039797415.1 Pseudomonadota bacterium
ACCGCAAAGAAGCGGCTGAGTCCCTGCGTCAAGCGCAGGAGGTGCTGGCCGCAGTGGCCACGGAAGAGTCCGACGTGGGCATCGTGCTGTTCTCTGCCTTGAAGAAAATCGGCGTGGGCGATGTAGCCGCAGCCATCAAGGATTGGGCTGCAACACCAGAGGAGGCAGAGGCTGAAGCCCTGGCCCAACAACAGGCTGCTGAACTGCGCGCTCAAGCCCAAGCTGAAGCCGAAGGCGAGTGAACTCGGCCCGATAGCGCTGATAGCCCGATGCCTGATCCCAACCGACAGGCATCGGCGCCACCCCAGCCTGCGGGCAGACATCGGTGCCCTGAACATAAGACCGCAAGACACAGCTGGAGCGCCGATTGATGAACCAGTTCTTCGACGGCGTCTCCGCCGTAGTCAGTGGCATTTTGAGTTGATAGATCACGGGCTCAACAGGCAGTTTGGCCTGAGCCCGCCACTGAGCCAACATTTGCGCCAAGCGGAAGGTCTCTGATTGCGCTCGCGCAGTACGGGCGGCATACAAACCTTTGGCGGGCGCCAGAAACTCCATCATCCAACTCGACGGAGCGGCCCCCACCTGGCTTGATCCCGCCGTCGAGACCCCATCTGGCGGCAACCACGAGGCACTGTCAGCGCGAACGGGATCATTGGTGAACACCATCACGCGCACCCGTGACAGCAGGTCTCTCCAGCCTTGCGGGTCTTGCTCCCATTGCGGCAACTGGGCCCAGCGTTGCAGCAGCACCTGCAAAGCCCATGTGCCTGAGTTTTCAAAATAGCCCCCATCCACCCAATGGTCCACAGCACGCGAGCCATCCGTTGCCAGCGCCGTTCCCGCAGGGCTGAGAAAGGGGAAGCGCGCCGAGTTATGAACCGCCTCACTCAAGGTCATGTGCTGCAAACCCAAACCGGCATCTCGCATGTGCCGGGCCAATGGGTGCCGCAAATCCAAGGGCGTCTGCAACACCGGCGCACCGGTTTGTACCGATGCCGCGTTGAGAATGAGTCTGGGCAACATGGCCACACATGCGCGATCACCTGAACGGGCTGGCGGGCTGGCACATTGCTCGCGGCTGGGCTGATACAGGCTTTCGATGGGTTCTTTGAACCAATTCAAGCCATCATCAACGAGGGCCTGATGAGCTCGTTGACGGATCTCATCGAAGTCGTCCTCCCACGAACGTTCCAACGCATGTGAACGATCCAACCCGAGCAGAGGCCTGGGTGACAACTGGCCAATCAAATCAACGTACAAGAAGGCCTGTGCCGCAGGGGCCATGTAGTCTTGCGTCAACAAGGCGCCCACCCTGTCCACCAACAAGCCATGGGCATCAGGCAAGGGCTGTGCGCGCTCATGCGCCAAGAATGACACCAAGGCTGCTGCGCCCAAACTCCCGCCGGACACGCCACTCAAGCCATAGACGTTGGCCAAAAAGTGCCGCCCTTGTTGCCGCTGCGCATCCTCCAGCCAAGCCAAGGTGTATGCCCCCCCAGTACGCAGACCGAGAGGCGCCACCAGACATGGCAACCAAGTAGATCGGGTCTTCGGCTCGCCCGTCCACACGTCGCTGATCCAACCAACGGTTCAAATCGTGCTGAAGCGACAACGGCGAGATCTGTGGCGGCTGGATCTCTCGTCGTTTGCCGATTTGATGGTTGTCATTGAATCCAGACAAACCGATCAGCAGCAACACAGGCATCACAGCCCATGAGCCCCACCCTCGTCGCATGGGGGCATAGACCAACAGCATGCTGCCGACCACGTTGTAAGAAGCCAGCCCCAACAGGACCAAGCCTGGCGTCCCAATCAACCGGGCCACCTCCGTCATCGGACGTTGACCGCCGATCCACCCCGACAGCACGATCAACCAAGGTCCTGCCGCCAAGATCATCAACAACCACCCTGAGCGCGCACCGATCCGATCAAAGCGCGGCCACTGCTCACCAGGGCGCTGGGTATACCCCTCCTGCGTGGGCGCAGCTTCGGGCGGCAACAGGCGCAATACGTCGCGACGAAAGACCAGGCCCAGCAACAGAAAAGCAGACGCGACGGTCCACAACACAGCCGCCCAGTACTGCTCGCGGGCCCACATGACCCACACCGTCGGCAAGGATGACACCATGGCCAACGCACGAGGCAACCACGTCACCCACACCCGAGCCAAAGTGGGTGAGGTGCATCGGCCAATCGGATCACTCCAGAGGACACCGGGGCGCACCCAACGCACACACAACAACAGGCGACTGGTGTACCAAACACTCAGACTCCAAACAAAATAGCCCGCGGCAAAACTCCATACGGCGGGAGAAGTCGGCCCATCGTCCAGTGCTGCTTGGATGGCTTCTTGGGCCTGTTCCACATTGAACAAAACCAGATGCCCCAAAAGCACCGTCATCACAGGAAATGCGAGCACCTTCAGGGTGCGCGACATGAAGACCCACTGCGTCAATACGGGGCCATCAACTGACTTCACATCATCTCGGTTCAATCGCATGCGGCATTGCAACGCAAAGCACCTACTCATGTCAGTCCCTAACGTCACGAGCACGCGACAAATGGACCTAAAACAACGCCACTTTTACAAATCAGTGCGTATCAGCAGATGCCCCCCAGTCCTAGAATGACTCACGCGGTTCCTTGGCATCAGTTATGCATGCCAACGAGCCGTTTATTCATTCAACTTGGGACACGGTCATGAAACTTCGAACTGTGCTGGCGTCAACCGCCAGCTTAATGAGCGCTGCGGCCATCGCTGCTGGCCCCGGTTATCTGGGCGAGTTAGACAACAGCAGCATCGACATCGGGCACACACTGGGTACCAAAAGCACGCCCTTCAATGGAGCGTTCAGTGATGTGTTTTCGTTTGACTTGCTCAACCCCGGCTTCATCAAAGGTGGGTTGCACACCACGCCAGGGCTTGAATTTGGCATCAAAAAGCTCAAGGCCACGATCGACGGTGGCAGCCTGGCTGGCTCCGAAATCTTTTTGGTCAATGAAGGTGGCACGCTCAACTTCTTGTTGGAAGATCTCAGCGGAGGTCATTACACGGTCACCGTGTCAGGCTCGGTATTTGGTGGCCGCGGCTCATATGGTGGCGACATCTACGCTGTGACCCAAGCCGTCCCCGAGCCTGAATCGCTGGCCATGTTGTTGGCTGGCGTGGGTCTGGTGCTGACCATGAAGGCACGTCGCCGTCAAACGGCCTAACGCATCGCCTGGCCAACAGGCATAAAAAAAGCCGCTTCAGTGAAGCGGCTTTTTTGTGTCAGACCCGATCAGGCACCTGTCAAACGCTCCAGCGCTTCTTGGTACTTCGCTGCGGTCTTTTCGATCACATCTTGTGGCAATGCAGGCGAAGGCGCAGTCTTGTTCCAAGGTTGACCATTGACGGTGGCTTGCTCCAGCCAGTCACGCACAAATTGCTTGTCGTAGCTGGGCGGGTTCGCGCCGGCGTTGAATGCAGCCTCGTAGCCTTCAACAGGCCAAAAGCGCGATGAGTCCGGCGTCAGCACTTCGTCCATCACGGTCAGCGTGCCGTTTTCATCCAGACCGAATTCAAACTTCGTGTCAGCAATGATGATGCCCTTGGTCAAGGCATAGTCGGCCGCTTTTTTGTACAACTTGATGGCCAAGTCACGAACTTGAACCGCCATGTCGGCGCCGATGATCTCAACCATCTTGTCGTAGCTGATGTTCTCATCGTGGTCACCCACATCAGCCTTGGTGGCTGGCGTGAAAATGGGCTCAGGCAATTTGGATGCGTTCTTCAGGCCGGCGGGCAGCTTGACGCCGCACACTTCGCTGTTGTCCTGATATTCCTTCCAACCACTGCCCGCCAGGTAGCCACGCACCACCGCCTCAACAGGCAGGGGTTTGAGCTTTTTGACCAACATGGCGCGGCCTTCCACTTGGGCGCGCTCGTCAGGCGACACAGCACTGACAGGGTCATCACCAGTCAAATGGTTCGGCGCCACATCCTTGAGCAACTCAAACCAGAACAAAGCCATCTTGGTCAACAAGGCGCCTTTGCCAGGAATGGGCTCACCCATGATGACGTCGAACGCACTGATGCGATCCGATGCCACCATCAGGATGCGGTCGTTGCCGACCGAGTAGTTGTCGCGCACCTTACCGCGCGCGAGCAACGGCAGGGACTTCAGCGCAGAGGTATGCAAAGCCGATGTCATATCAGGCCACAACTTGTGCCAGCTTGCCAGCAGCGTACATGGCAGCAATGTCGGACATCGAGATCGCCTTGATCTTGGAGCCTTGGCCTTCGCAACCGAATTCAATATAGCGTTGCTTGCAGATCTGCTTGGCCGCTTCACGCGCTGGCTTGAGCCATTCACGCGCGTCAAACTTGTCTGGGTTTTCAAACAAGAACTTGCGCACAGCACCGGTCATGGCCAGACGGATGTCGGTGTCGATGTTGATCTTGCGCACGCCGTACTTGATGGCTTCCTGGATTTCCTCGACGGGCACGCCGTAGGTTTCCTTCATCTTGCCGCCGTACTGGTTGATGATAGCCAGCAGGTCTTGTGGCACAGACGACGATCCGTGCATCACCAAGTGGGTGTTGGGGATGCGCTTGTGGATTTCCTTGACGCGGCTGATGGCCAGGATGTCGCCAGTGGGCTTGCGCGAGAACTTGTAGGCGCCGTGGCTGGTACCGATGGCGATGGCCAACGCGTCCAATTGGGTGGCCTTGACGAACACGGCGGCTTCTTCTGGGTCAGTCAGCATCTGGCTGTGATCCAGCTTGCCTTCGGCACCGATGCCGTCTTCTTCACCGGCTTCACCGGTTTCCAGGTTGCCCAAGCAGCCCAGTTCGCCTTCAACGGTCACGCCAACCTTGTGGGCCATGTCCACGACCTTGCGGGTCACTTCGACGTTGTAGTCAAACGAAGCTGGGGTCTTGCCGTCTTCTTTCAACGAGCCGTCCATCATCACGGAACCGAAGCCCAGGTCGATCGCACCTTGGCAGATCGCTGGCGATTGGCCGTGGTCCTGGTGCATGACCAAAGGAATGTGGGGGTACATCTCAACAGCAGCCGAAATCAGGTGCTTGATGAAGGCTTCACCGGCGTACTTGCGAGCACCAGCACTGGCTTGCAAGATGACAGGCGCGCCCACTTCGTCAGCAGCGGCCATCACAGCTTGAACTTGCTCGAGGTTGTTGACGTTGAAAGCTGGAATGCCGTAGTTGTTTTCAGCGGCGTGATCCAGCAGCTGACGCATCGAAACGAGTGCCATGAAACCCCCAAGGGAAAGGATGATTGAAAAACAAGACTGGGCGGGATTCTACCGATCGAATGCGATTTCGCATCCCCCCAAATGCTCGGGCCAAGCACAAACAAGGCCCACGTGCCCGAACGCGCTCCGTGGCTCAGACGCACACAAGTGAATTGATCTACAGCAACGCCCCCTGAATGAATATTGGCGACGTTTGCCTTTTTGCATATATTTCATCAGCTCATCAAAATTGGCCGGGACAATACCGACCAAATAACGAAATTCAGGCCCTTAGTCCCCCTCCCGTGGTTCATGGTGGGTAGTCGAACTATGCGCGTGCAATTGGGATCTCCGACCTCCGATGGAGTCCCGACATATCTGAATCAGGAAGTCGCCCGCGAGCGATTCCGGATGGTTTTATCCATGACGCCACCGGCAACGGTGATGTCATCGGCTTTTGCCGTTGCCGCGGCCTGGTTTTTCTATTCCCGTCTTGACCACCCGGGCGTGATCGCGTGGCTGATATTGAAATTAACCGTATCAGCAGCGCGGGCTCTGCAACAAATTCGGCAATTCCAGCAAGGCGATGCGCTGAATATTGATAAGGTTCAACAAACCAATTTGTGGCTGTGGATAGCCGAAGGCTGCGCATGGGGACTTGCCGGGGTGGCGGCACTGGCTGGACAAGACAGCACCACGTTGATGGTGGCCATCACCTTGGCCGGGGTGTGCGGGATGGCTGCCTTCACCCTTCAAGCGCACTGGCCGTATGTGGTCGCCTATTGTTTGCCAGCCTTGTTGCCGATCAGTTTGATCGCAGGCTCTTGGGGTAATTCCTTCGGCCTATATATCAGCGGCGCCATGTGTGCTGTCACCATTTGCCTGTTAACGGTATCCAAACAGGCCGAAAAGCGCATTTCAAACATGCTGCAATTGCGATTCACCAATGCCCGCTTGGCGCAGGAACGTGAAGCCGCCCTGAGATTGGTTGAGCGTCAAATTGAAGAAAAAAGTCAATTTGTCGCCACCATGAGCCATGAACTGCGCACCCCATTACACGGGATGTTGGGTTTGACACGCATGCTGCAATCGAGCGCGTTGCCTGATTCAGATAAACAGCGCCTCGGGTTAATTGAGCGGTCAGGCGAGCACCTGCTCACCGTCATCAACAATATTTTGGACTTCACCCGAATCGAAGGTGGCCACTTGGTCACGGAGTCCCGCCCTTTTGATCTGCATGCGCTGGTGACCGATGTTTGTGCGCTGCATAGCGTGACTGCGCAGGCCAAATCACTGGCTATTCACTGGGATTGCCCCTTGCCAGAGCCCTATTCCGTGATGGGCGACGCACCTCGCGTCCGCCAGATTTTGCTCAATCTAATCGGAAATGCGGTCAAATTCACTCAACATGGCGGCATCTGGATCCAATCGTTCAGGCGCCCTGGCCTACAAGGCCAAACCGGACACATGGTGTTTCGCATCACCGACACGGGCGTGGGCATATCCGCCGCAGACATTGGTCAAATCTTTACCGCCTTCAAACAAGCCGACGGTAGCAGCCAGCAACGCAAAGACGGCTCGGGTTTGGGGCTGACGATCTCAAGAGCCATGGCGCATGCCATGGGCGGAGACATCACTTGCACCAGCGTGGTGGGACAAGGCTCGACGTTTGAGTTGACCCTGCCACTTGAACTTGATCTTGAGCCAGCAACACAAGCCCCGCCCTTGCGTGCCTCAGCCTCGCCCACAATCCAAGAGCCGCCACCGTCCAGGCTGCGTGGGCGCGTGCTGCTGGCTGAGGACAATGAGGTCAATGCCATGGTGGTGGAAGCTCAACTGCGTCAGTTGGGGCTAGACGTTGAACACTGTCCCGATGGCAACGCCGTGATCCAATCTGTTTGCCGAGGGAACGACCGGCCTGATCTGATTTTGATGGACTGCCTGATGCCCATGCTGGATGGATTCGAGTCCACCAAATTGATCCGCGCCGACGAGCAAAACCGTCAATTGCCCCGCATGTCCATTGTGGCCCTGACGGCCAATGCACTCAGTGAGGACGAAGCGCGCTGCCTACAAGCAGGCATGGATGGCTATCTGTCCAAACCGTTTACAGAATCGCAACTGCTGGCCATGCTGTCCAAACACCTGCCCCAGGCCACAAATGCAAGCGGGGCTCAACGAACGTTAAGCCCCGCGTGAATCTCACTTGGCGAGTGCCAATCAATGCACTTCACACACCTTCAGCATGTTGGTTCCGCCTGGGTGGCCCATGGGCTCGCCGCAGGTGATGGCATAGGTGTCGCCAGGGCGCAGAACGCCTGAGCTGACCAGCAAGGCTTCTGCCTGCTTCAGTGCCTCATCCCGGTCGGAATAACTGGGGATCAACAGCGGCCGCACGTTGCGATACAGCGCCATCTTGCGCAGCGAAATGGGCTGTGCCGTCAGGCCAAAAATTGGCACGTGGATCTTGTGACGGCTCATCCACAAAGCGGTTGAACCCGACTCCGTCAAAGCGATGATCGCTTTGCAACCGAGGTGATACGCCGTGAACAAAGCGCCCATCGCAATCGATTGGTCGATGCGGCCAAACTGTTTGTTGGTGAAGTCCGCGTCCAGCGAGACCTCCTCCGCGCGCTCCGCCTCTGAGGCAATTGCAGCCATCTGCTCAACCGTCTCGATCGGGTATTTGCCTGCGGCCGTTTCGGCGCTCAACATCACGGCATCGGTGCCATCCAGCACCGCATTGGCCACGTCAGACACCTCGGCGCGTGTTGGCACCGGGTTCACGATCATGGACTCCATCATCTGGGTGGCCGTGATCACGACCTTGTCCATCTCACGCGCCAGTTTGATCATGCGCTTTTGCAAGGCTGGCACGGCCGCGTTGCCCACTTCCACCGCCAGGTCACCACGTGCCACCATGATGCCGTCTGATGCTTTGAGGATGCTTTCCAGATTCGGGATGGCTTCCGTGCGCTCGATCTTGGCAATCAAGGCTGGGCGATGCTTCCAGGGCTCTCCGGCCACATTGGCCAGCTGGCGAGCCATTTCCATGTCCGTCGCGTTCTTGGGGAAAGACACGGCAATGTAGTCGCACTGAAAACTGGCGGCTGTCTTGATGTCTTCCATGTCCTTGGCGGTCAACGCAGGGGCGGTCAGGCCGCCACCTTG
>JBDKHX010000038.1:0-8503 GCA_039797415.1 Pseudomonadota bacterium
GCGCCGGTAGCTGCATCCATTCGGAAATGGGTGTGCCACCATAGGACGACGCCCAGTAGAGCGGCAAACCACAGCAGCAGCCGAGCGCCTAGCTGCCAGCGGCGGGATTCTTGTTGGGCGTGATGGAGATCTGACAACATGCAGCAAAACCGATAAGGCATCCCGAGGCCGGATGACCCCGAGGTTTGCTGCTGTATCGGTCGTTGTCAGCCCGGGCTTGAACAAAGGCACGCCAAACCCAGGGGTTTAACGCCTGCCGTTCTGCTGGGATTCAGCGCTGGTTTTGTGCCATCGCCAGCAGGCGAGCCACGCGCTCTTCAGTCGCGGGGTGCGTTGAAAACAGCCCTTTGATGCCCTCTGCTGACAGTGGGTTCATGATCATTTTTCCAGCGCGCTGGCCAGGGCCCGTGGGTCGCCGCTGATCTCGGCGCCACCTCGGTCAGCCTCAAATTCGCGTGCACGGCTGATGGCCATCTGGATCAAGCTCGCAGCCAGGGGGGCCAAAATCGCCACGGCGATGCCTGCGATCGGGTTGGCTGGGCGGCCTTCGCTGTCGCGGCCACCGCCAAACAGCATGGCAAAGTTGGCCAGCATTGAGATGGCGCCGGCCATGGTGGCGCTGATGGTGCTGATCAGGATGTCACGGTGTTTGACGTGTGCCAATTCGTGCGCCATCACGCCACGCAACTCGCGTTCGCTGAGGACATCGATGATGCCGGTTGTGGCCGCAACGGCGGCATGTTCAGGGTTTCGACCTGTCGCAAAGGCGTTGGGGGCGGCTTCGTCAATCAGGTAGACGCGGGGCATGGGCAACTCGGCCCGTTGCGCCAGCTCTTGCACCATGGCGTAAAAGCGGGGCGCGGTTTGGGCGTTGACCTCCCGGGCGTTGTACATCTTCAGCACCATCTGGTCCGAGAACCAGTAGCTGAAGAAGTTCATGCCCAGGGCCACAATCAGGGCCAGCATCATGCCGCTACGGCCACCGATCATGCCGCCAATGGCCATGAACAGGGCGGTGATCGCCGCCATCAGGACGGCGGTTTTCATCATATTGAACATGGTGTGGGGCCTCCTGACCCCTGATGACAGTTCGTTAGATCCGTTAGATGCGGGTCAACCCGTAAAGTTCAAGCCAGTTGCTGGGGCAAGTCTGCCGTGGCTTGTAAAAAATCACGTGCAGTAATGCGTTTGCCCCCAGGACGTTGAAGGGTATGCAAGGCCAGCGCTTGTTCGCCGCAGGCCACCACCAGCGTGTCGCCTTGGGCTTGCAGCACTTCGCCGGGCTGGCCGGATGCCTGGACGACGCTGGCTGACCACAGCTTGATGGTTTGCTCTCCCAGCGCAAAGGTACAGCCAGGGAAAGGGTCAAAGGCACGCACCCGGCGCGCCAGGGCGCTGGCGGGCAGGGACCAATCGATGGCCGCTTCCGCTTTGTCGATCTTGTGGGCGTAGTTCACCCCTTCGCTCGGTTGTGGTGTGGCGGTCAGTCCGCCGCAAGCGGCCATCTCCAGCGCTTCCACAATCAAACGACCACCCAGGTGAGCCAGACGGTCATGCAAGATGGCGGTGGTGTCTTCGGGGCGGATGGCGTCTTTTTCAATCAGCAGCATGTCGCCAGTGTCCAGCCCAGCATCCATTTGCATGATGGTGATGCCCGTTTCAGCATCGCCGGCCTCAATGGCGCGATGGATGGGCGCCGCACCGCGCCAGCGTGGCAGCAGTGAGCCGTGGATGTTCAGGCAACCCAGGCGTGGCAGGTCGAGCACCCACTGCGGCAAGATCAGGCCATAGGCGGCCACCACCATCACATCAGGCTGGGCGGCTTGCAATGCTGCTTGTGCGGCCCGCGCCTCGTCGGGGTATTTGCCATCCAGTCGCAAGCTGGTGGGCTGGGCGACAGCGATGCCGTGTTCCAACGCCAACTGCTTGACGGGCGAAGCCTGCAATTTCATGCCACGCCCGGCTGGGCGGTCGGGTTGGGTCAAGACCAGAGGGACCTCAAAACCCGCTTTCAAAATGGCCTGCAAGGCCTCGCGAGCAAATTCCGGGGTGCCCGCAAAGGCGACTTTCAGGGCTGCACTCATGGGGGCTTATTCCTCGTCGCGTGCGCGTTTGATCAATTTGGTTTTGATCCGATTGCGTTTCAGTGGCGACAGGTATTCCACAAATACTTTGCCCAACAGGTGGTCGAGTTCGTGTTGCACGCAAACGGACAACAAATCCTCGTCGGCTTCAAATTCATAGGTTTGGCCTTCGCGATTGAGGGCGCGCACCTTGACGCGGGCGTGGCGGTCGACCTTGTCGTAAATGGTGGGCACCGACAGGCAGCCTTCTTCCCACACGATCATCTCGTCGCTGGCCCAGGTGATTTCGGGGTTGATCAGCACGCGGGGCTCATTGCGCTCTTCGCTGGTGTCGATCACGACGACCCGCTCGTGGATGTTCACTTGTGTGGCAGCCAGGCCGACGCCTTTGGCCTCGTACATGGTTTCCAGCATGTCGTCGACCAGTTGTTTGATGCGGTCGTCTACCTGCGCCACGGGTTTGGCCACGGTATGCAGGCGTGGATCGGGATACTGGAGAATGGGCAGCAGGGCCATGATTGCGTGAAACTCAGCGTGAAATTGTGGACAAGGCACCACGTGGAAGCCTTTAAAACAAAAGAATCGGCCCGTAACACCGGGCAATTTTCATTGCGACGGCATTCAGTTTCCGGGCAGAATCAAACGATCAATGTAGAGATTTTGCCGAAACTGTGGAATCCCTGTCAGCAGAATTCCCTTCGACCGGTAATTGGAGACTGTATTCATGACTCAGAGCTTGCTGTCCGGCGGACAGACTCACGGCCGTCAAATCCGTCCAGGTAACCCCTTTGTTCGAGGCTTGCTGGCTTCGGCTTTGATGGTGATGGGCCTGTCGGTGACGCAACTGAGCCACGCTCAGGCCAATTATCCTGTTTCCGCGCAACAAAAGGCGACGGCGCAGCAAGTCTCTCAGGCCGGTGTGCCTTTGAGCGAGTTGGCCCCTGATGCGCCAGACTCTTACACCGTCAAGCGTCGCGACACGCTGTGGGATGTCTCCAAGCTGTTTTTGAAGTCGCCTTGGCGCTGGCCTGAACTGTGGGGCATGAACCTGCAGCAAATCAGGAACCCACATCTGATCTTCCCGGGTCAGATCCTGTATCTGGACAAGTCCAACGGCACGGCGCGCTTGCGCGTGGCGCAGTCGGTCGGCACCACCGTGGGCCCCAATGGCACCGTGAAGTTGTCGCCGCGTGTGCGTGAGGGCTCTTTGGACGACGCGATCACCACCGTGCCTGTGCACTTGCTGGAATCGTTCTTCAACGAGGCCGTGATTTTTGACACCAGCGAAGAGTTGCTCAAGGCGCCTCGCGTGGTGGCCACCCAGGAAGGCCGCGTGATGGTCTCACGTGGTGAAACGGCTTATGTGCGTGGCGAAATCGGTGGTCGCCGTGACTGGCGCCTGTTCCGTGAGCCCAAGCCTTTGCGCGACCCGACCACCAAAGAGGTGTTGGGTTACGAGGCGGCATACGTCGGCACGCTGGAGTTGATCCGTGAAGGCCTGGAAGGCACGGGTGCCGATGGGCAACCGGTGGTGATTCCATCGACCTTTACCGTCTCTTCGATTCGCCAGGAATCGTCGGTGGGTGACCGACTGTCCCCCGTGCCACCGCGAGAGTTTGACAACCTGGTGCCCCATGCGCCCAAGCAGGATGTGGGTGGTCAGATTGTCTCGATCTACGGCGAGTCTTTGTCCGCAGGGCAAAACCAGATCGTGACCTTGAACCGTGGCGCACGCGAAGGCGTGGACCGTGGTCAGGTGCTGGCTTTGTGGCGTGACGGCTCTGCTGCCAAAGACAAGGTGTCGGGTCAGATGATGAAGCTGCCAGACGAGCGTCATGGCTTGCTGTTCGTCTTCCGCGTGTTCGAGCACATGTCTTATGCCTTGATCTTGAACGTGCAGGAACCCGTCAAACCGGGGGATCGCTTCACCCAGCCTTGATGGGGTGATCGGGTGTAGGCTATCGCCCGATGGATCGAGATGAACTGAGTGCCTGGTTGCGCTTGGTGCTGACCCCGCGCATCGGGCCGGGGACAGCACGGCAACTGCTGGCAGCCCTGGCCTCACCGCAGGCCATTTTTGAGGCATCCCAAACGACTTTGCTTGGCATCGTGTCACCACGCGATGCCAAGGCTTTGTCGTGTCCGCCTGAGGGACTGGATGCCCAGCTTGAACAAACCTGGGCCTGGTTGCATGCCCAGTCGGCCGCAACGGTTGGCTCGCGTGCGTTGCTGACGCTGGCAGATAGCCGGTACCCCAGCAGTCTGTTTCAAACCGCTGATCCGCCTTTGATGCTGTTTGCGCAAGGGCGTCTGGATTTGCTGTCTCACCCGGCTGTGGCCGTGGTGGGCAGTCGCAGCCCCACAGCGCAGGGCAAAGACAATGCGTTTGCCTTTTCCAAAGCCTTGAGTCTGGCTGGCGTCACGGTGGTGTCGGGCTTGGCCCAAGGTGTGGATGGCGCCGCCCATGATGGCGCGCTGGAGGCCTTGTCTGCCGATGCGCAGGCTGGCAGCACCATCGCGGTGGTAGGAACCGGGCTGGACCGTGTCTACCCCCGAGCCCATTTGGCTTTGGCGCACCGCATTGCCCAACAAGGCTTGATGCTGAGCGAGTTTTTGCTGGGCACACCGCCCTTGCCGGGTAACTTTCCCAAACGCAATCGCATCGTGGCGGGTTTGACCAAGGGCACCTTGGTGGTCGAGGCCGCCGTGCAATCCGGATCCTTGATCACGGCGCGTTTGGCGGGAGAGATGGGCCGCGAGGTGCTGGCCATTCCTGGTTCCATCCATGCGCCTCAGTCGCGTGGATGCCATGCCCTGATCAAACAGGGCGCCAAACTGGTGGAGACGGCCCAGGACGTGTTGGATGAGTTGCGTCTGGATCGGGTTGCTGTGATTCCCGCGTCAGCGGATGGCGGGCGGGACCAGGCAGACACTTCGGGTGATCCGGTTTTGTCGGTGATGGGGTTTGACCCGGTCAGTCAGGAGGCTTTGTCAGCCCGTACGGGTATGGGCCCGGCCGAGTTGGGGGCCAAACTGCTGGAGTTGGAATTGACGGGCCTGGTGGCACGCTTGCCTGGACAATTGTTTCAGCGCATGAACCAAGCGTGAGAGCCATAGGCTGAAGGACAAACATGCTGATCAAGTACCTGGGGCGCGGGGTTCCGTACGAGCCAACTTACGAGGCCATGGCGGCCTTTACCCAACAACGTCAACCCGATACGCCTGATGAGTTGTGGGTGGTGGAGCACCCCCGTGTCTACACCCAGGGCTTGGCCGGCAAAGCCGACCATGTGCTGTTCAACCCCGAGGGGCCGGATCACATCCCGGTGGTGCAAACCAATCGAGGTGGGCAGGTGACGTATCACGGGCCGGGGCAAGTGGTGGCCTACCCCTTGATGGACTTGAAGCGGCAGGGCATCTACGTCAAAGAGTATGTCTATCGCATTGAGCAGGCGATCCTCAAAACCCTGGAGGCCTTTGGCGTGACGGGGCACCGTGTGGGTGGGGCCCCCGGGATTTACGTCAAGCTCGATGATCCTTTCGGGCACAGTGCCTTGACGGGGCCTCGTGATCCGTCTGATCCATTCAGAGGGTTGGGCAAGATTGCCGCATTGGGCATCAAAGTCAGTCAGCACTGCACCTATCACGGGGTCGCCTTGAACGTGGCGATGGACCTGGCGCCTTATGAGCGCATCAACCCTTGTGGTTATGCGGGCATGCGCACCGTAGATCTGGCCAGTATCGGTGTGGATGTGTCTTGGGATGAGGTGGCGGCCGTGTTGTCGCAACGGCTCGATAGCAATTTGATGACTTGATCGTCTACAGTGTCGGTCTGGGTGGCCAGTTGGTGCCCCCTGAGGTTTTGACATGTCTGACGCCCATCGCCCTGAGTCCACCCCTGTTGCGCCCACCGCGCCTGACGCCCCAGCGGCTTACGATCCCACCGCCAAGCAAAAGGCGCAAGCCAAGACGGCGCGCATCCCCATCAAGATCGTGCCGATGGAGGAGGTGCTGCGCAAGCCCGAGTGGATTCGCGTCAAGGCCGGTTCTCCCTCCACGCGCTTTTATGAGATCAAACAGATCCTGCGCGAGAACAAGCTCAACACCGTGTGCGAAGAGGCCTCGTGCCCCAACATCGGTGAATGCTTTGGACACGGCACGGCCACCTTCATGATCATGGGTGACAAGTGCACCCGCCGCTGCCCGTTCTGCGATGTGGGGCATGGCCGACCTGATCCCCTGGATGTGAACGAGCCGAACAACCTGGCTAAGACCATTGCTGCGCTCAAGCTGAAGTACGTGGTGATCACCAGCGTGGACCGCGATGACTTGCGCGATGGCGGTGCGGCGCACTTTGTCGAATGCATCCGTCAAGTGCGGGAGCAATCGCCCCAAACGCAAATTGAAATCCTGACGCCTGACTTCCGTGGTCGCATGGACCGTGCGCTGGACATCCTCAAGGCGGCGCCGCCCGATGTGATGAACCACAACCTGGAAACCGCGCCGCGTTTGTACAAAGAGGCTCGCCCAGGATCAGACTATCAATTCAGCCTGAATTTGCTCAAGCGCTTCAAAGAAGCCGTGCCTGGCGTGCCGACCAAGAGCGGCATCATGGTGGGCCTGGGCGAGACCGATGAAGAAGTGCTGCAAGTGATGCGGGACATGCGCGAGCATGGCATCGACATGCTGACCATCGGTCAGTACCTGGCGCCATCTGGGCACCACTTGCCGGTGCGTCGTTATGTGCACCCGGACACCTTCAAGATGTACGAAGCCGAGGCCAAGAAAATGGGCTTCACCCACGCGGCGGTGGGTGCGATGGTGCGCTCCAGCTATCACGCCGATCAGCAGGCTGCCCAAGCCGGTGTGGTGGGCAACCCGTGATCGGGTGCGGCTTTACTTGCGGATCACTTTGACCTTGTTGGTGACTTTGGCTGCTTGCACGTAGCCAATGGCATCTGGTGTGGTCGAGACGAACTGCACCACGGCCTCGTCGCCGTCCAACGCGGTTGGGGGGCGCAGGCCGCCCGTGAACACCTGACGAGCCCAGATCTTGCGCACCTCTTTGGATGAGGTGTTCAGGACTTTGGTGTGAAACTCACCAGAGGCCTCGGCGCTTTTCTGGTCCACGGGCGTGGCTGCAGCGCCGCCTGGGAAGGTTTTGAGTTGGCCCAGAAACAGCTTGGAGATGGCGGGGTCGTCAATCGCCGAGGTGTTGCTGGGGTGGACGATCACCACAATATCGGCCCGGGCTGCATGCGGCGCGGCCAGGACGCCGAGCAGGGTCAAGCCCATCGCCGACAAGGCTTGGCGCAGGGATGGGGTCAGGAATGGCTTTGAGGTCAACATGTCTGTCGCTCCGTATCAAAAGACGGTGTCGTAAGACACGGTGATCTGCTTGGCATTGCCTACAAAGTCGTAGGTCGAGCGGTCACGGAAGCGGTCGAATTGAACCTTGATGTCGCTGGTGTCGTTGATGTCATAACGAACGGTCAAGGCCAGGCCCTCATCGCGCTGGATGTCCGGCGAATGCGAGTTGTGCTCGCCGTAGCGCGAGTAGGTCACCGAGGGAATGAAGTCACCCACACGGTAGCCAGCGCTGACCATGAACGCGCGTGAGCGGTAGGAGTAGCCGCTGCGATCAAACACGCTGTACTCAGATCGCATCAACCAATTGTTGTAGTCGATGTTCATGGCCACGCCATAGATGTCCTGGCGTTCGGCGGTCTTGTCGCTGCTCGGGTCAGGCGTCACGCGAGAGCCATCGGTGTGATCCCATTGTTGGACCTTGGATGTGATGTAGTTGAAGCGCAGTGTCAGCCAATTGCGTGTCAACTCCAGGTCGGCACCCATGATGCCTTTCCAGGTTACGTCTTGGGCGTTGTCGACGTAGATCTTGCTGTAGCGGTTTTTCTTGGAGTCTTCACGACCGGTGAAGAGGTTGGACTTGGCAGACCAGCCGCCCCAGTCGCCGCGATAGGTCGCGTTCACGCCGTTGTAGTTGACGATTTCCCAACCGTACAAGTCGATAGGTGGGCGCACCCAGTTGTAGGCGTAGCCCACGTCTTGAAAGTCGGAGTAGAAATACATCGGCAGGCGTTTGCGGCCGGCTTGCAAGGTCCAGTTCGGGCTGGCCTCGTAAGACAGGAAGGCCCATTCGACATCGGCTGTGCCGCCATCGACACCGCGCGCCACCACCTGGCCTGTGGCTGACAGCGACGGGGTGAATTTGTAGGTGCCTTGCACCCCGACCTTGCTCTCTTGCCCCAGACTCCACTCACGTTCGTACACCGCACCCTGACCGTAGTCGGCGATGTAGCAAGGGCAATCAAAGTGCGTGTTAAGGGGGGCATTGTTAGAGCCGCCCACGACCTTGCCAACCGCGACGGTGGCAAAGCCGGAATAGGTGAACTCTCCTG
>JBDKHX010000039.1:0-8206 GCA_039797415.1 Pseudomonadota bacterium
GCGGCTGGAGATGTTCATGCCCAAGGTTTCCGCTTCCTTGGCTTCTTGCCTGCCAAAGGTCAGGCCCGTGTCCAGGCGCTGTTGGACAACCTGTCTCAGCCAGCCAGTCTGGTCCTGTTTGAGGCGCCGCATCGGGTTGAACTCTTGGCCAAAGAATTGGCAGACATCGCTGCCGATCGCCCCGTCACCATCTGCCGCGAACTGACCAAACAGTTTGAAGAGATCGCCACCCTCCCTGCGGCGCGCCTGCCAGCATGGCTGACCGAGCAGCCCAATCGCCAGAGGGGTGAATTCGTCTGGGTGGTGCACGCGGCGCCCAATCAAGATGACGCCGTTGACTTGCCGGCATCCGCATTGGCGCTGTTGCGCGAATTGACCCAGCACCTCCCCATCAAGCAAGCCGCAGCGCTGGTGGCCGACGCCACAGGCCTCAACCGCAAACAGCTCTACGAAACCGCTTTAGCGTGGCGCAAGCACGACGAAGCCGCTGAATAAGCGCGCTGCATACCTGTCTTGTTGTCAGGGCAAGCGCTTCACCTACCACCGCCAGAGCCCCGCCGCTCCTACAATCAGTCCATGATCGCCGTTGAAGCCACCCTTGCCCGACTCCAAACCGCTCGTGAGCTCTTGCTCGCCCCGTTCGGAATCGACGAATCCACCCTGCTCAAGGCCCTCAAAGTCATCACCCAGCACCGTGTGGATGACGCTGACCTGTACTTCCAGTACACCCGCAGCGAAGGCTGGAGCCTGGAAGAGGGCATCGTCAAGTCCGGCAGCTTCGGCATCGATCAGGGCGTAGGCGTTCGCGCCATTGCGGGTGAAAAAACCGCCTTTGCCTACTCAGACGACATCTCTGAAGCCGCCTTGCTCGACGCGGCCCGAACGGTGCGCACCATCGCTGCCGCCGGTCAAAGCCGCAAAATCAAGGTTGATGCCCACCGCGTCGTCGGCAGTCGCAGCCTTTATCCTGCGTTCGACCCCATCGCCTCCCTGGATAGCGCAGCCAAAGTGGCCCTGCTCGAAGACGTCGAACGCCGCGCCCGTGCCAAAGACCCTCGGGTCTCTCAAGTCATGGCGGGTTTGGGGTGTGAATACGATGTCGTTCTGATCGCCCGTGCCGACGGCACCCTGGCGGCCGACGTCCGCCCCCTGATTCGCCTGTCCTTGACCGTCATTGCCGAGCAAAACGGTCGCCGTGAAGTGGGCTCCAGCGGTGGCGGAGGTCGTTACAACCTCAGCTACTTCACCCCAGAGATCACCCAAAAATACGTCGACCAGGCTGTTCACGCGGCCGTGGTCAACCTGGAATCGCGCCCAGCACCTGCGGGCGAGATGACGGTTGTGCTGGGTAATGGCTGGCCCGGCATCCTGCTGCACGAAGCCGTCGGCCATGGTCTGGAGGGCGATTTCAACCGCAAGGGTTCCAGCGTGTTCTCCGGTCGTGTGGGGCAGCGCGTAGCGGCCAAAGGCGTAACCGTCCTGGATGACGGCACCCTGCCGGACCGTCGCGGCTCGCTCAACGTCGACGACGAAGGTCACGCCACCCAGCGCACCGTCCTCATCGAAGACGGCATCCTGCGGGGCTACATGCAAGACGCCACCAACGCCCGTCTCATGAAGGTTGCCCCCACGGGCAACGGTCGTCGTGAAAGCTATGCCCACCTGCCCATGCCCCGCATGACCAATACGTATATGTTGGCAGGTGACAAAGACCCACAAGAAATCATCGCCTCGATCGACAAGGGGCTCTACGCAGCCAACTTCGGTGGCGGGCAGGTCGATATCACCAGCGGCAAGTTCGTTTTCTCTGCCAGCGAGGCGTACTGGGTAGAAAAAGGCAAGATCCAGTATCCCGTCAAGGGTGCCACCCTCATCGGCAACGGCCCCGAAGCCATGACCCGCGTCAGCATGATCGGCAACGATCTGGCGCTGGACAGCGGTGTTGGCACCTGTGGCAAAGATGGCCAAAGCGTGCCAGTGGGGGTCGGCCAACCCACCTTGCGCATCGACGGATTGACCGTTGGTGGCACGGCTTGAAATAAATACACAGAAGTGTTGACATCGATTGGCGAAGTCGTGCATAATTCAAGGCTTCGCTGATTGATCCTTTGTTTTCAGCCTAATCACCCTCAGGTGGTGTCTTGTTAAAGATGCTTCTTGCTGCGGTAGGTCACCAGAAAACAGAGAGTCCTTCAGATCCGCCCGTTCTACGGGCCCAAGACTGACCGTTCGTTGTTGTGCAGTGGTTTGCGCAGCCGATCGGGCCAAGTTGGGGTACACCATGATCCAAATGCAATCGCGACTTGACGTCGCTGACAACACGGGTGCTAAGAGCGTCATGTGCATCAAGGTGCTCGGTGGCTCAAAGCGTCGTTACGCCGGCATCGGCGACATCATCAAGGTCAGCATCAAAGAAGCTGCACCTCGTGGCCGCGTCAAGAAGGGCGAGGTCTACAGCGCTGTGGTCGTCCGCACTGCCAAGGGTGTTCGTCGTCAAGACGGCTCACTCGTTAAGTTCGACGGCAATGCCGCCGTGCTGCTCAACGCCAAGCTGGAGCCAATCGGCACACGCATCTTCGGCCCAGTTACGCGTGAATTGCGTAACGAGCGCTTCATGAAGATTGTGTCTCTGGCTCCCGAGGTTCTGTAATCCCTCGGCGCAACGCAAAGGACAGTTCATGAACAAACTCAAGACAGGCGACCAGGTCATCGTATTGACCGGCCGCGACAAAGGCAAGCGTGGCACTGTGTCCGCTCGCGTGGATGCTGACCACCTGTTGGTCGAGGGCGTGAACGTTGCTAAGAAGCACGTCAAGCCTAACCCTTTGAAGGGCACCACCGGCGGCATCGTTGACAAGACTATGCCTATCCACCAGTCCAACGTGGCGATCTTCAACCCTGCTTCTGGCAAGGCTGACCGCGTCGGTATCAAGCTCCTGGCTGACGGCAAGAAAGTGCGCGTCTTCAAGTCCAGTGGCGAAGACATCAAGGCTTGAAGAGGTAGCACATGGCTCAACAACAAGCTCGCCTGCAGCAGATCTACCGCGAAAAGATCGTGCCCGAATTGATGGCCAAGTTTGGCTACAAGTCGATCATGGAAGTGCCGCGTCTGACGAAAATCACCTTGAACATGGGTGTTTCCGAAGCCGTGTCGGACAAGAAGGTCATGGAACACGCCGTTGGCGACCTGGCCAAGATTGCAGGTCAAAAGCCTGTGGTCACAATGTCCCGCAAGCCAATCGCTGGTTTCAAGATCCGCGAAAACATGCCAATCGGCTGCATGGTCACCCTGCGTGGTGCCACCATGTTTGAATTCCTGGACCGTTTCGTCACCATCTCGCTGCCTCGCGTTCGTGACTTCCGCGGTATCTCTGGTCGTTCTTTCGACGGTCGCGGCAACTACAACGTCGGCGTGAAAGAGCAGATCATTTTCCCGGAAATCGAGTACGACAAGATCGACGCGATCCGTGGTCTGAACATCAGCATCACGACTTCCGCCAAGACTGACGACGAAGCGAAGGCTCTGCTGGCTGCTTTCAAGTTCCCGTTCAAGAACTGAGGTACATCGTGGCAAAAGTATCCCTGATCCAGCGCGAAGAAAAGCGCGAAAAGCTGGTTGCTAAGTACGCCAAGAAGTACGCCGAACTGAAGGCCATCATTGATGACGGCAAGAAGTCCGACGAAGAGCGTTACGCTGCACGTCTTGAGCTGCAAAAGCTGCCTCGCAATGCCAACCCGACCCGTCTGCGCGCTCGCTGCAACCTGACAGGTCGCCCACGTGGCACATTCCGTCAGTTCGGTCTGGGTCGTTCCAAGATCCGTGAATTGGCTTTCGCTGGCGACATCCCTGGTGTCACCAAGGCGAGCTGGTAATCCCAGCAGGTCACGAATAGGAGTTATCCCATGAGCATGAGTGATCCCATCGCCGACATGCTGACACGCATTCGCAACGCTCAAATGGTCGCCAAGACCAGCGTTTCGATGCCGTCGTCTAAGCTGAAAGTCGCGATTGCCCAGGTCCTGAAGGACGAAGGCTACATTGACGGTTTCGCCGTCGCTGGTGAGGCTGCAAAGCCTGCACTGGAAATCTCGCTGAAGTACTACGCTGGTCGCCCGGTTATCGAGCGCATTGAGCGTGTCAGCCGCCCTGGTCTGCGCATCTACAAGGGTCGCCACGACATCCCTCAGGTCCAAAATGGCCTGGGTGTTGCAATCGTGACCACACCTCAAGGTGTCATGACCGACCGCAAGGCTCGCGCTGCCGGTATCGGTGGCGAAGTGCTCTGCTACGTCGCCTAATAGAGGAGCAATCGCAATGTCCCGCGTAGGAAAAATGCCGATCGCCGTCCCTCAAGGTGTGGACGTGCAGATCACCGCTGAAGCCATCACCGTTAAGGGTGGCCTCGGTACGCTGAGCATGCCTGCCAACAGCCTGGTTGTCGTGACAAACGACGCTGGCGTGTTGAAGGTGGCTCCTGCTAATGAATCCGTTGCCGCCAACGCCATGTCGGGCACCATCCGTGCTTTGCTGGCCAATAACGTCAACGGCGTGAGCAAGGGTTTCGAGAAGAAGCTGAACCTGGTTGGCGTGGGCTTCCGTGCTCAAGCAACCGGTCAAAAGCTGAACCTGCAAATCGGGTTCTCTCACCCTGTCGTCAAAGACATGCCTGCTGGCATCAAGGTTGAAACACCTGCGCCGACCGAAATCCTGATCAAGGGTTCCGATCGTCAAGTGGTGGGTCAGATTGCCGCCGAAATCCGTGCATTCCGTCCACCTGAGCCCTACAAGGGCAAGGGTATCCGGTACTCGGATGAACGTGTGGTCATCAAAGAGACCAAGAAGAAGTAAGGAGCTGATTCGTCATGTCAACAAGCAAGAAGGAACAGCGCCTGCGCCGCGCACGTCAAACCCGCGCACGTATCGCCCTGCAAGGCGCCGTGCGTTTGACGGTCTATCGTTCAAACCTGCACATCTACGCAAGCGTGATTTCTGGCGACGGCAGCAAAGTCTTGGCTTCTGCCTCGACCGCCGAAAAAGAAGTCCGCGACCAGCTCAAGACAGCTGGTGGCAACGTCGCTGCAGCTACCCTGATCGGCACTCGTATTGCCGAGAAGGCCAAAGCAGCTGGCGTCGAGAAGGTCGCTTTCGACCGCGCCGGCTGTGCATACCACGGTCGTATCAAGGCCTTGGCTGATGCCGCGCGTGAAGCCGGTCTTCAGTTCTAAGCCGCGTCTGCAACCGGAAGGAATTTCAAATGGCTAAGTTTCAACCCAAGGTAGCTGACGAAGGTCGCGACGACGGTCTGCGGGAAAAAATGATCCAGGTGAACCGCGTGACCAAAGTGGTCAAGGGCGGCCGGATCATGGGTTTCGCAGCCCTGACCGTAGTTGGTGACGGCGATGGCCGTGTTGGTATGGGCAAGGGTAAGGCGCGTGAAGTGCCGCTGGCTGTTCAAAAGGCCATGGACCAAGCTCGCCGCAACATGGTGAAGGTCTCTCTGAAGAACGGCTCCGTTCACCACAACATTCGTGGCGAACACGGCGCAGCCAAAGTGCTGTTGGCTCCAGCTCCTGCTGGTACCGGCATCATCGCGGGTGGCCCAATGCGTGCTGTCTTCGAAGTGATGGGCATCACCGACATCGTGGCCAAGAGCCTCGGTTCGAGCAACCCTTACAACATGGTTCGCGCCACGTTTGATGCCTTGAACAAGGCAACAACACCGGCCGAAGTCGCTGCCAAGCGCGGTCTGACTGTTGAAGACATCTTCAACTGATCGCTGGAGAGCTGACATGAGCGAAAAGAAAACTGTCACCGTCAAGTTGGTCCAGAGCCCAATCGGCACTCGTGCTGATCACCGTGCCACTATCCGTGGTTTGGGTCTGCGTCGTATGAACAGCACGTCTGTCTTGGAAGACACACCAGCTGTTCGCGGCATGATCAACAAGGTCCGCTACATGGTTGCAGTGGTTTAAGCCACCGCATCTTTGAGGAATACCATGGAACTCAATACCATCAAGCCCTCCGAGGGCGCCAAGCACGCTAAGCGTCGCGTCGGTCGCGGCATCGGTTCTGGCCTGGGCAAGACCGCTGGTCGCGGTCACAAGGGTCAGAAGTCGCGTTCGGGTGGCTACCACAAGGTTGGTTTCGAAGGCGGTCAAATGCCTTTGCAACGTCGCCTGCCTAAGCGTGGCTTCAAGTCGCACTTGCTGAAGTACAACGCTGAGATCACTCTCAGCGAACTGCAAGCTTTGGGCGCTGCTGAAGTCGATCTGTTGGCTCTCAAGGCCGCTGGTCTGATTCCTCAGTTGGCTAAGGTTGTCAAGGTCATCAAGTCTGGTGAACTGACTGCCAAGGTTACGCTGAAGGGTATTGGTGCCACTGCTGGTGCCAAGGCTGCGATCGAAGCTGCTGGCGGCTCGCTGGCTGAATAAGCGTAGCGAACAAGACCGTACGGACTGAACAGGACTCAGAGCGTGGCGACTTCTCCCAATCAACTGGCTCAAAACGGCAAGTTCGGCGACCTCAAGCGTCGTCTGACTTTCCTGTTGCTGGCGCTGGTCGTGTATCGAATCGGGGCTCATATCCCCGTGCCTGGTATCGACCCGTCGCAGTTGCAGCAGTTGTTCAAGGGGCAGCAGGGCGGCATCCTGAGTCTGTTCAATATGTTCTCAGGTGGGGCTTTGTCCCGCTTCACGGTCTTTGCTCTGGGCATCATGCCCTACATCTCTTCGTCCATCATCATGCAGATGATGGGCTATGTGATTCCTGCTCTTGAATCCTTGAAGAAGGAAGGCGAGGCCGGGCGTCGCAAGACAACGCAGTACACGCGTTATGCAACTGTTGCGTTGGCTGTTTTCCAGTCATTTGGTATCGCAGTCGCTTTGGAAGGTACGGCCGGGTTGGTGATCAATCCTGGTATGGGCTTCAAGCTGACAACCGTGATCAGTCTGACCGCAGGCACGATGTTCCTGATGTGGTTGGGCGAGCAGATCACCGAGCGTGGATTGGGTAACGGCATTTCGATTTTGATCTTTGGTGGTATCGCGGCAGGTTTGCCAAGTGCCATCGGTGGATTGTTTGAGTTGGTCCGTACAGGTGCCATGAGCATCCCGGCAGCGATTTTCATCGTCGCGTTGGTGGTTCTGGTGACTTACTTCGTCGTGTTCGTCGAACGTGGCCAGCGCAAGATTTTGGTGAATTACGCGAAGCGCCAGGTTGGCAACCGTGTGTACGGTGGACAGGCTTCTCACTTGCCGTTGAAGATCAACATGGCCGGTGTGATTCCTCCAATCTTTGCGTCTTCGATCATCTTGCTGCCTACAACGGCGGTGGGTTGGTTTGCTACAGGTGAGAGCATGCGTTGGCTGAAAGACATCGCCAGCATGTTGTCCCCAGGTCAGCCGATCTATGTGATTTTGTATTCTGTTGCGATTGTTTTCTTCTGCTTCTTCTACACGGCGCTGGTCTTCAACAGCCGCGACACGTCGGAGAACCTGAAAAAGAGTGGCGCGTTCATCCCTGGTATCCGTCCAGGTGACCAAACTGCTCGATATATTGATAAAATTCTCGCCCGTTTGACTTTGGCTGGTGCCGGGTACATCACTGCAGTGTGTTTGCTGCCTGAGTTCCTGGTTCTGAAGTACAACGTGCCGTTCTATTTCGGTGGGACTTCACTGCTCATCATTGTGGTTGTCACGATGGATTTCTGGGCTCAAGTGCAGTCTTACGTGATGTCTCAGCAGTATGACTCTCTGCTGAAGAAGGCAAATTTCAAGTCAAACTGAAAACAGTTTGATGGCCTGTAGCTCAGCGTTGGGCTCAGCAGTTTGAAAGCAAAGCGCTTCATCCTGGACCCTTCGCAAATGACAAGCCAACTGGTTGAGTCGTGCTCGCATCGTGTTCCGGGCGAAGTGAGCTTGAAGTTTAGGTGACCCCGGAAACGTGGGCGAATTTCCGTTGTTTATTCAACGGTTCAGGAGAAGACCATGAAAGTCTCGGCATCCGTTAAGGTTATGTGCCGCAATTGCAAAATCATTCGCCGCAAGGGCGTGGTTCGTGTTATCTGCACAGACCCACGTCACAAACAGCGCCAGGGTTAATCCCCGGCTGGCGACGACACACGCGTTCAGAGGACAGTTATGGCACGTATTGCTGGCATCAACATTCCGCCGCACAAGCATACCGAAATCGGTCTGACTTCGATCT
>JBDKHX010000040.1:0-8104 GCA_039797415.1 Pseudomonadota bacterium
GGCCAGCGTCTGGTTCGTAAGTTGTGCCCGCATTGCAAGCGTCAAGATGACCAGGGGCGGTATCACCCCGTGGGCTGCCCAGAGTGCGGCATGTCTGGCTACAAGGGCCGTACCGGTGTGTACGAATTGATGGTGGCCGATGACCAGATCCGCGCTTTGATCCATGAGGAAGCGGCAGAGTCCAAGTTGTTGGAGCGAGCCCAGTCGCAAGGCATGAAGACCATGCGTGATGACGGTGACCGTTTGGTGGCCGAAGGCGTGACCTCGCTAGAAGAGGTTTTGCGGGTTACCCGCGAATAAGGCCACAGCCCCATGTCTGCGTTTCGTTTTGAAGCCCTGGATGCCGCTGGCAAGACCGTAACCGGTCTGGTCGAGGCGGATAACCCCAAAGCAGCGCGTGCGCAGTTGCGCACGCAGCATTTGGTGCCACTCAAGGTGGATGTGGTCGTGGCCGAGGCTGAAGGCCAGTCTCGGGTGTTGTTTGCCAGCCGGGTGTTCAACGCGTCGGCCTTGTCGATCTGGACGCGTCAGTTGAGTGGCCTGGTCGTCGCAGGTTTGCCGCTTGAGCGAGCATTGACGGCTTTGTCTGACGAAGCGGAAGACCCCAAGCAGCGTGAACTGGTCGCGCATTTGCGCGCAGAGGTGAATGCCGGCTCGCCCTTTGCACGCGCCTTGGCAGGCTCACCCCGTGAGTTTGATGAGGTGTACTGCGGTGTGGTGGCGGCCGGTGAGCAAAGTGGTCAACTGGGCATCGTGCTGGAAAAGTTGGCCACCGACCTGGAAGAGCAGCAAGCGCTGAAGGCCAAGTTGATTGGTGCAACCTTGTACCCAGCCATCGTGTCGGTGTTTGCGGTGCTGATTGTGGTGGCCTTGCTGGTGTTCGTGGTGCCTCAGGTGGCGCAGGTGTTCACCAGTAGCAAACATGCTTTGCCGATGCTGACCCGTGTGATGTTGGCGCTCAGTGCCTTCATGCGCAATTGGGGATGGTTGTTGGCGCTGGGCTTGGGCGGTGGATTCACTGGCTTGATGCTGGCCCGTCGCAACGAAGATTTTCGGATCAAATTTGATGCGTTCTGGTTGGGCTTGCCATTGATCGGTCGCCTCTCGCGGGGTTACAACGCGGCCCGCTTTGCCGGCACCTTGGCGATGTTGGCAGGCTCTGGTGTGCCGATTTTGAAGGCCTTGCAAGCAGCCGCTGAAACCTTGTCCAACCGGGCCATGCGCGCAGACGCGATGGATGCCCTGGTGCAAGTGCGTGAGGGCGCGCCATTGGCATCAGCCCTCGCGGCTAAAAAGCGCTTTCCAGGTTTGTTGTCGATGTTTGCCCGTTTGGGTGAACAAACCGGGCAGCTGCCCACGATGCTGCAACGCGCAGCCAATCAGCTCAGCACCGAGGTGCAGCGCAAGGCCTTGGCCATTGCCACGATCCTGGAGCCCTTGCTGATCGTGGTCATGGGCTTGTTGGTGATGCTCATCGTGATGTCGGTGATGTTGCCGATCATGCAGATGAACACCTGGGTCAAATAAGCGGGCGCCTTGTCACGCTGCCTTGGCTTGAACGGCATCCTGAGCCCAGGATGCCAGCAAGGTGGCCAACAGCTCTTCTGATTGAAATGGTTTGTGCAGTACCGGCACGCCGCTGTCTTGCAATTGACGCAGGGGTTCTGCGCCTGTGTCGCCGGTGATCACCACCGCTGGCAGGTGCGGGTGCAGGCTGCGGGCCATGCTGATGGCTTGGAGGCCGTCACCGTCACGCAAGCGGTGATCGGTCAGCAGCAAGTCCACGGACATCACGCGTTGAAGCAGTTCATCCAGCTCGTCGAGGGATGACACGGCGCTGACAAAAGCACCCCAGTCACGCAGGCGCTCACGCAAGGCCAAGCGCAAGGTGTCGTCGTCGTCCACCACCACGATGTGTCGGTCTTCCAGTGGGCGCTGAGTCGTGGTGTAGGGCGCCAGGCTTGGTGCGTGCGGGCTGGACGTGGCGGGCGATGCTTGCGGCACCACGATGCTGAAGCAGGACCCCTTGCCCAGTCGGGATCGCAAGCCAATGTCGCTGCCCAGCAGTTGGGCAGCACGTTGCACGATGGCCAGCCCCAAACCCAAGCCCTTGGCGCGGTTGCGGCCAGGGTTGTCCAGTTGCACAAAGTCTTCAAAAATGCGGCGTTGATCTTGTGGGGCGATGCCGGAGCCGGTGTCCCACACTTGGATCATCAACTGGCCTTGGCGTTGCCTGACCCCGACCAGTACGCCGCCACCTTGGGTGTAGCGTAGGGCGTTGCCCACCAGGTTGCGCACCATTTGCTCCAGCAGCACGGGGTCGCTGGCAGCAAAGGCTTGTGTGGGGTGCACCCGCAGGGTCAAGCCCTTTTGAACGGCGGCCTCGTTTTCATGGCTTTGGATGCGGGTCAACATGGCCTGCAGGTCAACCGGCTGGATGTGGGGTTTGATTGCGCCAGCTTCCAGGCGAGACAGATCCAGCAGACCGTTGAGCAAGCCTTCCATGGACCGCACGGCGTCACACAAACGCAAGGTCATTTCATGCACCGGGCTGCTTTGCAGTCGGTCACGCAGCAGGCCCGACAACAAGCCCACGGCCGCAACCGGCTGGCGCAAGTCGTGGCTGGCCGCAGCCAGGAAATGCCCCTTGGCGGCATTGGCGGCAGACAGCGCCTGAGTGCGCTCTTCGACCTTGGCTTCCAGTTGCACGTTCAGCTCATCGGCTTGATTGGTGGCTTCGACAAAGCGGTGCATCAGCACGATGCCGTAGCTGGCCAAGGTGATAGGTGAGGCCAGCGGTAGCCAATAACTGTGCACCACCGAGATGCTGCCAACGAGTCGCAAATAGTCGTGCACGCCCGCCACCAATGACACGGCGATACCTAAGACCATGCCGATGGCAGACCAGCGGCTGAAACGCTTGTGCAATTGCAGCAGCAAGGCCAATGCCGGGATCATCAAGAGCAACAAGCCGGGGTACAGCACCGCACGCACTTCGGCCAGATAGCCTTGATGGGCGGCGATGCCCGCCACGACGGGGTAACCGATCTGAATGGTCCACAGTAACCGTGTGAACAGGGCGTGCCGGCGCTCGGCAATGGCCATGGCAAACCAGCCCAGCAACACCGTGGCGGTGGTCTGGGCCGTGAAGTACAACCAGGCGCTGAGTGTGGCCGGCAGGGTGGGGCCGTGCACGATGTAGTAGGTGCAGTTGCGCACCGATACCACCACGCACAGCAGGCCCAATGCACCCATGGCGACTTCAGTGCGCCTGCGGGCCCAGATGACGATCAGGAAGGTGGCAAAGGCCGCCGCCACGATGTTGATCATCAGGGGCAGTTGTTGGGATAACAAGGACTGCAGGGTGTAGCTCAGAGCCAGATCGTCTGCCGGCGCAATCACTGGGGCCGTCAGGCCACCCAGGCTGCCGTAACGGACCTCGATGTCAAATTGGTTGGCGCCATCTTTCAGCCAGTCAGGCGAGAACTGCGCCATGTAGGTCATGGGGCGCCCAGTGGGCTCGTCGCCTGGCAGATCCGTGTGGATCAAATGGCCGTTGAGCCAGATGCGGTGCTGAAAACTCAGCCGGTCGATGCGGATGGCCCAGGTCTGGTTGCGTGCAGCGTGATCCAGGGTAGACAGGTTGAAGTGCAGTTCGTACCGCGCGATCCCTTTACTGGGAATCTGCCTGGCAGCCCAGGTGTCGGGCAGGGTGACGCTTTGCCATGGCGTGCCCGCATCGGTGGCTGTGGGCATCAACTTGAATCGCTGTTCACCCCATTGCACGGATGGATGGTTGTGCTGGGATGCGCCGCCAGAAAACAGCGCCCAAATGACCAGTGTCAAAACAGTGGCCAGGCCTATCCAGGCGGCCACTGCCACGATATGACGTTGAAGCCGATTGCTTTTGCGCCCAGCCAACGGCATCGGCAGTGAAGTCGATCGAGACAGCATCTCTTCCCTCTTGATTTTGTGACTGGATTGTCCCCCTTTCGAGGGGGGATTCAAATCGGGGGGCGGCGCTTGTTTCGGGGGCTGGAGGCGCTAGGATGTGACCGAATGTTGCCAGCCTGTGCTGGATTCGCAATGAAATTGTTATTGATTGATGATCACGCGCTCTTCCGTGATGGATTGAGTTTGTTGATCTCCAGCCGTTTGTTCCCTTCTGGCGCGCCTGTGCAGGTGTTGGAAGCGGGTAGTTTGTCGGTTGCCGCAGGGTTGTTGCGTCAGCATGAGGACGTGGATCTGGCTTTGCTGGATCTGGGCTTGTCTGAGCACAAAGGGTTGCAAACCCTGGCGGCTTGGCGTGCGCTGGCGCCAGATGTTCCTGTTGTTGTCTTGTCGGCTGATGAGCGGCCAGAGGTCATTTTGGATGCCATCGATGCAGGCGCATCAGGCTTCATTCCCAAGACGGTTCACGCGCGTGTCATGCAAGATGCCATTCACCATGTGTTGGCCGGTGGCGTCTACTTGCCAGACTTGCCTGCACGGGTGGCACCTGTGACCTCATCTGGCCAGGGCTTTTCGGGACGGCAGGCGGATGTCTTGCGGCTGCTGGTTGAAGGCAAGCCCAACAAGGAGATTTGCCGTCGGCTGGACTTGTCCGAGTCGACCGTGAAGACCCATTTGGCGGCGATTTTTCGCAAGTTAGGGGTCAACAGCCGGACACAGGCCGTGGTAGCGGTGGCACAAGCAGGATGGAACTTGAAAGTCCCGCCTAGTCCAAATGGATGATGTGCCAGTGCCGGGAAAACCGTTACGCTCGAAGTGTTATTAAAACGCTGTCATCACTGACGGGCCATGATCTCCTGGATCATGGCCCGTAATTTTTCAGACCTGAAGGGTTTGTGCAAAACAGGCAGGCCACTGAGGGCCAGCGTGTTCAACTGGTCTGCAGACGTGTCACCCGTGACAATCAAGGCCGGGGTGTCGCTTTGAATGCTGCGGATGTATTGAACGGCTTCACGCCCTGTACCGTCGGCCAGACGGTGATCTGAAATGAGCAAGTCCCAGTGTTCTTGGTGCCCATGCTGGGTCAGCCAGGTCAGGCTCGGTCCGCACGTGACTTTGAACCCCCAAGAGCGCAATAGGTTGGACAGCGCATCGCGGATGGTCTGATCGTCTTCGATCACCAAGGCGTAGCAGCCTGCCCATGGTTGAGCCGTATGTGATGCCGGGGCCATGTGCGCCGCGGTTGAAGGGGTTGAGCCATCGTGTGCACTGGCGGTGGCGATGGGCACCTTCACGCTGAAGCACGAGCCCTGATGCGGTTGAGACCTGACATCAATTGGATGGTTCAGCAGTTTGGACGCGCGTTTGACGATGGCCAGCCCCAAACCCAGACCGCGCCGGCGTTCACGCGCCGGGTTGGTCAATTGCACGAAGTCGTCAAAGATGCGCGCCTTGTCCGCATCAGAGATGCCCGAACCGGTGTCCCACACTTGAATCAACAGGTGATCCGGGCGCTGCCGGACGCCGACCAGGATGCCGCCCCGTTCGGTATGCCGCACGGCATTGCCCACCAGGTTGCGCAAGATTTGCTCCAGCAAAATGGGGTCTGTCCAGGCGGTCGCATGGGTGGGACGCACACGCAGGCTCAGGCCTTTGTAATGGGCGGATTCCGACTCATGGCTGGCAATCGATTCAAGCAGCTTTTGCAATGGCACAGCTTGCAGGTGGACTTCGACGGTGCCGGAATCGAGGCGTGACAGATCCAGCAGGCCCTTGAGCAGGCTTTCCATGGAGGCTACGGCGCGCATCAAGCGGTCTGTCAGGCCTCGCTGGCCAGGGTCTGTCAAGCGTTCGTGCAGCAAGTCTGTGATCAAGCCGATGGCAGAAACGGGTTGTCGCAAGTCATGGCTCGCCGCGGCGAGAAAGTGCCCCTTTGCAGCCGTGACGGCGGCCAGCTCGCGGGTGCGTTCCTGAACCTTTTGCTCCAAGGTCTGGTTCAGCTGTTCGATGTCATTGAATGCTTTGACCATTCGGTTCATCAGCATCATGGTGAAGCCAGGTAGGGTCAGGGGAACAGACCAGGGCATCCAGTAGCTGTGATCGACCATGCCCCAGATGCGGATGTACAGAAAGTCATGGAGGCCTGTGATCAGCACACTGGTAAAGCCAAGAGCCAGAATCATCAGCGAGCGCACTTGCGATTGGCGGCACAGTTGGAACAAGATCCACAGAGAAGGCAAGGCCAGAATCTGCAATCCACTTTGACAGATCGCACGGGTGAGCACGAGATTGGAGTCGAAGGGCACGGCCAGCAATGACAGGCCGGGAATGCCGATGGCGCAGGCCCACAAGGTGCGGTTGAACCAGGGGATGGTGCGCCCCGATATGGACAGGGCAAACCATCCCAGCAACGTGGCGCTGCCAGTGTGGGCCACCAGATGCAGCCAGCTGCTGATGAATGGGGGCACACCCAGATCGCCGGTGACGAAGTAGGTGCAGTTGCGGATGGAGACCAGCAGGTACAGCAAGCCAAACAAACCTGCGGCCGTTTCCTGGCGCCTTTGCCACCACAGCAAAATCACAAACATGGAAAACGCCATGCTGCACAGGTTCAAGCCCAGCGGCAGGTGTTGTGTCAGGATCTCATAGCGCAGGTAGTCGGGTTGAAGCTCAGCCTTGGGCGCCAGGGCAGGCATCGACAGGCCACCATGCAGGACGCACTGCACATCGATGTAAAGCTCGTTGGTGCCGGCTTGCAGCATGCCTCCGGGTACATCGAGCAATGCGGGGGCCGGCTCGCCCAGCCATGTGCGGGACAGCAGAGTGCTGTGCAGCCGTCGTTGATTCAGGATCACATCATGCGCAGCACACAAGCGATCAATGCGCAATGACCAGGGGCGTTGATGGCTGTCTTCGGCACCTTGCTCGGTCAGTGTCAAACGAAATTTATAGGCGCCGCCTCCCACTGGGGGGAGACCTTGTTGCTTCCACGAATCCGGCATCGAGACCGTGGCCTGCTGAGGGCTCAAGCGCACGATCGCATCCCACTTGACGTGCTCGGACGACCTGGGCGCTTTGTGCGCCGTGAGTGCGCCCCATGCCAACAAGGTCAGCACGATGCTCAGCAAGGCCCAACCCAGCCAGCCGAGTTTCCCTACCGACGCGGTGCGTGACGCCAAAAGCGGGTCAGGGCTGATCATCAAGGGCATGGAAATCGGACAAAGGTGCAAAGCGTGTGAATGTGCTCATCTTAAGGCGCAACACAAGGGCCAGTTCGCTGGCGCAACCGGTTTGAATCAGAGATAAAGGGGGCAGAAGGGAGTGTTGTTTGGCACCTTGTGCGCGCGGCAATTTGCTGCAATGGTTTGACAAGACATCTTGCCCATGCGGAGGTCCAACATGAGCAGTGGTTGCGAGTTGGTTCTGGTTCAGCCAGATGACATGCGGGGACGCATCCCGATTGCGCACATGCGCCATCTGTATCGCGTTGATGAGGTTGAAAAACGCTTGGGCAAACTGCCACCCCGAGAGCATGAAAGCCTGCGAGCGACTTACGAGCGCATGATCGACAAAGGGCCGGATCGCTTTCAGGTCAAGCCCTCAGGGCTGCCAGCCATGACCCACTTGTATGACGAGCTGCCCAACTTCCATGACGTGCTGGATGACCTGAGGCGTCAATTGGCCTTGTGCAGCGACAGCAGAGATGCCTTGGAGATCACGCCGATGTTGCTGTTGGGGCCGCCCGGTGTTGGCAAGACACACTTTGCCCGTGAAGTGGCTCAACTGCTGGGAACCGGCATGGGCTTCATGTCCATGAGCTCACTCACCGCAGGGTGGGTGCTGTCGGGAGCCTCCAGTCAGTGGAAGGGCGCCAAGCCCGGCAAGGTGTTTGAAACCTTGGTCGATGGGCAATATGCCAACCCCGTCATGGTGGTCGATGAGATCGACAAGACAGGTGGAGACCATGCCTATGACCCCTTGGGCGCTCTGTATGGTTTGTTGGAGCATGACACCGCCCATGCCTTCATCGACGAGTTTGCGGAAGTGCCCATTGATGCCAGCCAGGTGATCTGGGTGGCGACCGCCAACGATGCGCGAGGCATTCCTGATCCCATTCTCAACCGGATGAATGTGTTCGAGATCGAGACCCCTG
>JBDKHX010000041.1:0-9713 GCA_039797415.1 Pseudomonadota bacterium
TGAACTGCACACAGGCCAGGCTTTTGACGTCAACGGCGAATGGGGCGCATCGGGCGAGGTGCATGAGGACTGGTTGGTCGACGCCTTGAGCGAGCCCTTTTTTGCTTTGCCACCCCCAAAAAGTACAGGACGGGATCTGTTCAACCGCGAATGGCTGAGCAACTGGCTGGCCTCTCACGGACAAACTGACGGGCCACAAGCAGACCCACAACAGGCGCGTGATGTTCAAGCCACCTTGTGTGAACTGAGTGCGCGCGCCATTGCCATGGCCATTGAGCAACACGCCCCTCAGGCCAGCGACGTGATCGTATGTGGTGGTGGCGCCTTGAATGCCGACCTGATGCGACGCATTGCCGAGCAACTACCCAGCATGACTGTTGCACCGTCGGATGCATGGGGCATGGATGTGATGCAGGTAGAAGCCGCCGCGTTTGCGTGGCTGGCATGGGCTCATGTTGCCCGGCACGCAGGCAATGTCCCAGAAGTAACGGGGGCACGAGGCCCCCGTATCTTGGGCGCGCTGTACCCAGCGCGCTGAACCCCAATCAGGCTCGGATCAAACCGAGAAACTGGAGCCGCAACCACACGTGGTTTGCGCGTTGGGGTTACGAATCACGAACTGAGAGCCTTCCAAGTCATCCTTGTAGTCGATCTCGGCGCCCACCAGATACTGCAAGCTCATGGCATCGATCAGCAAGGTCACGCCGTTCTTTTCCATCTTGGTGTCATCTTCGTTGACGATTTCGTCAAAGGTGAACCCGTACTGGAAGCCCGAGCAACCACCGCCTTGCACAAAAACGCGCAACTTCAGTTCTGGGTTGCCTTCCTCGGCGCGCAACTTCAGTTCTGGGTTGCCTTCCTCGGCCACCAGTTCAGCTACTTTGCCTGCTGCACTGTCTGTGAACACGATCGGTGCAGGGATGTCGTTAGAGGTATCGGGTACGGCTTGAGCAGCAAGTGTCATAAGAAAACTCCGGGAAACAAAATCAAATCAGTGGCGGTCAGGCGTTCTTGGTCGCCAACTTCAACGTCGGCTTGTCATCAGCCTTCAAGGGGTGCAACTCGCCATCAATTGTGGCACCTTGGTGCATCTCCAAGGCCTCGTAGTGCACATCACCCAGGATCCGGGCCTTGGGCTGCAATTCCAACAGGTCTTCAGCCGTGACAGGCCCCACCACGCTTCCGTTGATGATGACATGACCAGCCCTGACCTTGCCGGTAACGCGGGCTTTTTCACTGATGACCAACAGTGACCGTCCATCACCTTGGGCCAGGACATTGCCCTGAACCTCTCCGTCGATGCGCAGCCCGTCTTGAAACCGAATTTCTCCAGCAATGGTGGTGCCCTCACCAATCAAGGTGCGGATGGGTGGGGTCTTTTTCCAGCCAAACATCACAAATCCTTAGTGAAACGGTCAACTAAGGCTCAACTGTGCCACGTCGGGCGCAAGCCTGTCAAAGACGCACATCAAAGCCGTTGCGTTTGGCTGGCCCGCAAGGCCCCGCGTTCATCCACAACACGCACGAATACTTGTTTCAACTGCACCCGGGGCGGTAAGGTCAGCACCCCACCGACTCGCTGATACTGCTTGAACTGCAACGCTTGCTTGACGATCGGCGTCGAATCGGTCCACGGGCGACCATCCAACAGGCCATTGGCCGTCAACTCCAACTGGCCTCGGAACTCTGGCTGGATCCGGGCGCCTTGCTGCATCACCAACGCCTTGCTGCATCACCAAGACTTGGTAGCGTGCCCCACTGTTGGGCACCACTTCGATTTGGACACCTCGCACCGAAATGCCCTCACCTGTTGCAGGCAACAAGCGCTCAAAAAAGCCCAAATCATCCTTGAGGGCCTGATTCAACGCTTCCAACTGCTTGACCTGCTCGGTCAGCTTTTGCTGCGTCACGCGTTCTGCTTTGAGCAAACTGTCTGCGGTGTTGGCAATCGATTGCGCTCGATCCCGCTCAGCTCGCGTATCAGTCAGTTGGTCCCGCAGGGTTTGGATCACTTGTGGCGCCTGGCGTGCGTCCGCATTCAAGCCAGCAATGTTGCGACCGAACTCAAACGCCCACAAAGCCAACGCCGCCGAAAAGCCCAACATCAATGCAGCCACCGCCCAGCGCACAGGCCAAGGCAGGTGACTTCGAACCGCCATGCGCGGCGCGCTGATGGACAGGCGCCGACGCAGCAGCCGCCAACGCATCAGGGCAGCACAGGCACCAGGGTCAAGCCCAGATGCTCATCCAGGCCGCACATCAAGTTCATGCACTGAACCGCTTGCCCTGCAGCCCCCTTGGTCAGGTTGTCTTCAACAACCAGCACCATCACCGTATCAGGTTGAGGCTTGTGTACGGCAATGCGCACCGTGTTGCTGGCACGCACGCTGCGGGTTTCAGGAGCGCTGCCAGCTGGCAACACATCCACGAAGCGCTCGCCCGCATAGCAAGACTCGAACAAGGCTTGCAGATCGGTCGCCTGGCCTTCGGCATTCAAGCGTGCATACAAAGTCGAGTGAATGCCACGGATGATGGGCAGCAAGTGCGGCACGAACAGGCAGTTGACCGATTGGTCGCCCGCCACGGCACGCAACTGCTGATTGATCTCAGGGCCATGACGGTGCCCCTTGACGCCATACGCTTTGAAATTGTCCGCAGCCTCGGCCAACAGGGTGTGCACCTCAGCCTTACGGCCAGCGCCCGACACGCCCGACGCGCAGTTGGCGATCAGGTGAGTCGGCTCGATCAACTTGTTGCGCAACAAGGGCGCATAACCCAACTGAACGGAAGTGGGGTAACAGCCCGGATTGCCAATCAGACGTGCCTTCTTGATGGCATCGCGATTGAGCTCTGGCAAACCGTAGACAGCCTCTTCCAGTAGGTCTGGACAGCTATGTGGCATGCCGTACCACTGCTCGAACACCGACACATCCTTGAGACGGAAGTCCGCCGCCAGGTCGATCACCTTGACGCCAGCAGCGAGCAGCTCACGGGCTTGCGCCATGGCCACGCCGTGGGGCGTGGCAAAAAAGACCACATCGCACTCGGTCAACTTGGCGTCGTCAGGCGTCACAAAGGCCAGATCAACGTGACCACGCAAGCTGGGATACATGTCAGACACGGGCAAGCCAGCCTCTTTGCGAGACGTGATGGCCTGCAACTTGACCTGCGGGTGCTGTGCCAGCAAACGCAACAGTTCTACCCCGGTGTAGCCCGTGCCACCGACTATGCCCACTTTGATCATCTGAAATCCTTTTTGACTCGGCCCTGACTCATTGCCCAGGGAAAACCGCCATTCTAGGAAAGACAGCGCCTTGTGCAAGAACAGATTGGCGGAATCGGTATTTTTTCCTGATTTGTAACGCACCTGAAAAACGTGCGCTGCTGCACGATTCAGCCCTCACGGTCTGGCGGAACTTGTCGAAAAGTAGACAAGCCATTTGATACGTGTGGGCCATGCTGAACCGCTTCCAAATTTTCACCTTGTCTGCCCTTGCGACTGCATGCGCCGTCGCATCGGGGCAGACCGTCCTGTTCAGCCCGTCCTACAGCGAGTACCAGTGGTCGACCTCAGTCATTCAACTGGGCATGAGCAACATCCATGCAAGAGGCATATTGGGCCAAGGCGTCGTGGTAGCGCTACTGGATACAGGCCTCAATCGCAGCAACCCAGAATTTGCCAACAACCCACGCGTGCTGACGGGCTACAACGCAACCAATGGCTCAACCGATATCACAGACAGCGATAGCCACGGCACCCATGTAGCTGGCATCGTGGGCGCGCCCGGCACAGGAACCGGGACCAGTTTGAGCCCAGGGATGTATGGGGTGGCCCCCGCCGCCACCTTGCTGCCCATCAAAGTATTCAGCGGCGGCACCGCAGCCAGCTCAGCCGTCACCGCCGGCCTGGACTACGCCATGGCCAACAATGCACGCGTCATCAATTTGAGCCTGGGCGCAACCAGCCCGACAGGTGACACGGGGCTGCGCCGAGTCGCGGCCACCAACAATGCCGTGGTGGTCATCGCAGCAGGCAATGACAGTACAGCAAGCCCCAATTGGCCATCCAGATACGCCAAAGAGTCATGGGCCAATGGCACATTGATTTCGGTCGGTGCTGTCGATGCCAACAAGCGTCTACACACTTACTCGAATAAAGCGGGCGACATCGCGCCCTACTATCTTGTTGCGCCTGGCGTCAGCATCATCTCATCCTATGGCAGCGGCTATGCCCACATGACAGGAACCTCCATGGCAGCACCCGCTGTGGCCGGTGCTGCTGCCCTGGTCACCGGGTACTGGCCCTACCTGCGAGCCAACCAGGTCAGCGCCATCTTGCTCACCACTGCAGATGACTTGGGCGCACCGGGGGTCGACGCCATTTATGGCCGGGGCATGCTCAACGTCAACCGCGCATTGGCACCCATCGGTAGCTACACATATCGCACCATCACGGGGGCCATCACACGCATCAGCTTGAGCACCCCCGGGGTTGTCAGCTATCAACCCTCGGTTTCCTCACCATCAGCCTTTGCCAACGTCAACACCGAAGTCTTTGATGACTATGGCCGCAACTACAGCAGCGCCGAGGGTGCTGCCCTGGCCGTCAGAACTGCGCTGACTGTTGACGGTGTTTTGGGCCGGATGGATCGGCTTTTGGACACGTCCGAACAAGTTCTGGCCGATGGCAGCACCTTGCTGCGCTTGAACAGCCGGGCACCTGATTCAAAGACTCAGCGCGCTACAAGCCCATCTCAGTCCTTGGTGTCCTATCAAAGCGCGGCCGGCCTGAGCTTCAGCGCAGGTGATGGCGGTTTGTCCAGCATGACCTTGGGCCTCATGGGTTCATCGTGGGGCCATCGCCTGGCTGGGCTGGATCCCATCTTGGGCAACCCGCTGAGCAACTTTGCGCCAGAGCACCGTTTTGCTTCACTGGGCCTCCCTCTGGTGGCTGGCTGGCAGGCACGCGCCGCCACCTTGCAATCCACGAGACACCGGGCGGCATCAGGCGACATCACCCTGATGGAGATGGGACACGTTGGCGCCCGACATGCCATCAATGTCTCAACAGGCGACCTGTCTGAAACGGGCTTGCTGGGCGGATACTCGAACAGCGCCTTGGGCCTGAACCAGGCCACACACAGTCAGGGCGTCACCATCAGCGGCGCCTATCTGGTCGCGCCCAATTGGGCATTGGCTGCGTCTTACAGCCAAACACGCACCGCAGCGCCACGAGCCAGCGGCATGCTAACGCACGCCACAGACATTGAGGCCAACGCCTATGGCGTGGGCGTTGTTCGCAGTGATTGGCTCAAAACGGGCGACCGTTTGAGCTTGACCGTTCACACGCCTCTGAGCGCCCGATCCGGCCATCTGACCTATAGCGTCGTGCAATCCGTTGACGAAACAGGTTCCCCCCAGTTCGGGACACAAGAAGTGACGCTACGCCCCCATGCACGGGAATGGCGCACGGAGGCCCGTTACACCATGCCAGTCCGTCAGTGGGGCGGCAACCTGAGTGCGGCACTGAGCACCCGCCTCCACGCAGACAACGACGAACAAGCCGCCCTGCAATGGGTGATGGGCGTACGCTATCAACTGACGTTCTAAGCGCCCATTTGAGGCGCCCATGAAAAAACCCGCCAGGGCTTGCGCCGGGGCGGGTTTTTGACGGCTGAAAACAGCGATCAGCGCTTGCTGAACTGTTTACGACGACGAGCGCCGTGCAGACCGACCTTCTTACGTTCGACTTCGCGAGCATCGCGAGTGACGAAGCCGGCGCGGCTCAGTTCTGGCTTCAACGCAGCGTCGAAGTCGATCAGAGCGCGGGTCACGCCGTGGCGCACAGCGCCGGCTTGACCGGATTCGCCACCACCGTGCACGTTGACCTTGATGTCGAAAGCTTCGACATTGTTGGTCAGTGCCAGAGGCTGCTTGACGATCATGATCGAGGTTTGACGGCCGAAATATTGTTCGACAGGCTTACCGTTGACGATGATCTGGCCCGTGCCCTTCTTGATGAAGACGCGAGCGACAGACGACTTACGACGGCCTGTACCGTAGTTCCAGTTACCAATAGTCATGGCCGCTCCTTAGATTTCCAGGGCCTTAGGCTGCTGGGCGGTGTGAGGATGCTCACTGCCTGCATAAACCTTCAGCTTCTTGATCATGGCATAGCCCAGGGGACCCTTGGGCAGCATACCCTTGACGGCCTTTTCGATGGCGCGACCTGGGTGCTTGGCTTGCATGTCCTTGAACTTGGTGGCATAGATGCCGCCAGGGAAGCCAGAGTGACGGTAGTAAACCTTGTCGTTGGCCTTGGTGCCAGTGACGCGGATCTTGTCGGCGTTAACGATGACGATGAAATCGCCGGTGTCCACGTGAGGCGTGTAAATGGCCTTGTGCTTACCACGCAAACGGAGAGCAACTTCGCTGGCTACTCGTCCGAGCACCTTGTCGGTGGCGTCGATCACAAACCACTCGTGCTTCACTTCGGCCGGTTTGGCGCTGAAGGTCTTCATGAGATTTCCTAGTTAAAAAACAGATTGACCGCTGTCTTGGCGCCACTTCTTGAACAAACTTGGTGGCCTCGCGAGCAACTTACCCCCTGTCAACGCGTTAAAACTTCTTAACGCGCGCAGGTCTCCCGGCAATCTAATCGGGAATCCGGTAGTCTATCCGACTTTAGGCACAGATGGCAAGCCGTCCCGGCGCCGAGCCCAAATATTTGGTTTAGGTCAAGGTATTCTCTCAAGGTCACTTGCAGAGAACCGAAGTTAACCTCATACTAGTAGTTACCCTAGGTACCGATGCACTTGCACCAAAACAAGGCATCCCCATCCAGGAAAGGGGTCACCCCCATGACTGCCGTTGACCATCACAATCATCTAGACAAATTCGGACTGCACCCTTCTGAGCCTCAACCCGAGGGCTCCGGGACGCCTCATCCGGAAGCGCCTACTGGCTGGATCCCCATTCGGGATCTGCATGCGCGCCACCGACACCGCATCTTGGATCATCTGCTGCACCTGGATGAGCATGATCGATACCTGCGTTTTGGTAGCCACATTCACAAAGAACAACTAAGCAAATACGTTGCCTCGATAGACTTCAAGCGTGACGAAGTCTTTGGCATCTTCAACCGCAAACTGCAATTGATCGCGATGGCCCACTTGGCAGCCATGCCGGGCGTCGCCAGCCAGCACGGTCACGCCATGGAGTTTGGCGTCTCTGTTTTGCCCGAAGCTCGGGGCAAGGGGATGGGTTTGCGGTTGTTTCAGCATGCCATCACGCATGCACGCAATCGCCATGCCAGCCACTTGATGATCAATGCCTTGACTGAAAACGCACCGATGCTGCGCATTGCAGCCAAGTGCGGCGCCACGGTCGAAAAAGACGGCATGGATGCCGAAGCTTGGTTGAAACTGCCCCCAGATACCGTTGGCAGCCACATTGACAGTTCACTGCAATCGCTGGCCGCCGAGGTGATCTACCGGGTCAAATACCGCGTCATGCACGTCAGCGACTGGCTGCGCATGATGCTGACCCCTGGCTGAACCCAAACGCCCCCCCCGGGTACTCCCCCGTGAAATAGCCACAACCCGGGGATAGCTAAAAATCGGATTCCCGTTAACATTTCCTCACATAGTAAGGAGATGACATGGCGGGGGATCCCATCGTCTGGGGCTTGTTGTTTGCCGCCCTGACCGGAAGCGGCCTGCTGGGCTGGGTTTGGCGCGGCGCGCGCGACCAAGCTCGTCGCCGTTCATGGCCTGATCATTGGAATTTATATGCCCGACCCTTGTTTTCCGCACAAGAGCGGGCGCTCTTCCGTGAACTGAAAGCCGCCCTGCCCCAGCACGTTTTGCTGGCCAAGGTCGGGTTGCTGCGGTTTTGTCACTCGACTGACGGTGCCGATGCCAAGATTTGGTACGAACGACTGCACCCACTGCATGTGTCGATGGCCATTTGCACACCCAACGGGGTTGTGGTGTCGGTGATTGACATGGAGCACACGTCAAAGAGTGCCTCATCGCAACGCAACCAGCGCCTCAAAGAGGCAGTGCTGGATGCCTGCCGCATTCGCTACATCCGCTGCCGCCCAGGGCAATGGCCGCAACCCAGCTTGCTGGCTGCATGGGCCTTGGGCCAGGTGGGCGCCCCGGTGACCGAGCTCGCCCCCATCTCCCACGTCAGCCGGGACGAGTTGCACAACGTGGGCAACCAGTTGGCCAAAAAGCTCAAACAACGTCGCGCTGAACGGCATGCGCTGTGGAGCGAATCAGGCTTTTCGCAGGACTCGTTCTTTGCGTTTGACAGCCGCTATGACAATGCCGGCGCGGCCAATTCGATGCCAGGCGCCCTGGATGATTTCCAGGACACCCAGCCGTCCAAAGACCGCCCGAAGGCGGCTCAATCAGGCCGTCACCAAGATTGAGTTGACGCGGCGCACATAAGCAGCCGGGTCTTCCAACTGACCGCCTTCAGCCAGCGCGGCCTGATCAAACAGGATGTGCGCCAGATCGTCAAAGCGCTCTGTGGTGTCAAGTTTCTTGACCAGGGGATGGTGAGGATTCACCTCCAGGACGGGCTTGGCATCAGGCGCCTCCTGGCCGGCCTGCTTGAGCAAGCGCGCCAGGTGGGCACTGACATCACGCTCATCGGCCACCAAGCAGGCAGGCGAATCAACCAAGCGTGTGGTCACTCGCACCTCTTTGGCGCGCCCTTCAAGCACCGATTGCAGACGCTCCAAGATAGGCTTGAAGGATTCAGCCGCTTGCTCGGCTTCTTTCTTTTCAGCCTCGTCTTGCAGCTTGCCCAGGTCAACCGCACCCTTGGCAACGCTTTGCAGCGAATGGCCTTCGAACTCATACAGGTGAGACAGCAGCCATTCGTCGACGCGGTCGGTCAACAGCAGCACCTCGATGCCCTTTTTCTTGAAAATCTCAAGCTGCGGGCTGTTCTTGGCTGCGGCCAGTGAATCGGCTGTGATGACGTAGATGACGTCTTGCCCTTCCTTCATGCGGCTGACGTAATCTGCCAGAGACACGCCCTTGTCTGCATGCGTGGACGCAAAACGGAACAACTTGGCCAGGCGCTCACGATTGGCAAAGTCTTCGCCAATGCCTTCTTTCAGGACCGAGCCAAACTCATCCCAGAACGCGGCGTATTGATCGCGCTTGGCTTGGTCTTCGTTGTTGGCCAAGTCTTCGAGCATGGACAGGACACGCTTGGTGCAGCCTTCGCGGATGGCTTTGACGTCGCGGCTTTCTTGCAAGATCTCGCGCGAGACGTTCAACGGCAAGTCGGCACTGTCGACCACGCCTTTGACGAAGCGCAGGTAGCTCGGCAGCAAGGCTTCAGCGTCGTCCATGATGAAGACACGCTTGACGTAGAGCTTGAGGCCGCCACGCTTGTCACGGTTCCACAGGTCATACGGCGCCTTGGCAGGCACGTAGAGCAGCTGGGTGTATTCGCTGCGACCTTCAACCCGGTTGTGGGTGTGCGCCAGCGGGTCTTCGCTGTCGTGGCTGATCTGCTTGTAGAACTCGTTGTACTGCTCAGCGGTGATGTCGCTCTTGGAGCGTGTCCACAAGGCGGCTGCTTTGTTGACGGTTTCCCACTCGTCTTTGACAACTTGCTCGCTCTTTTCGGCGTCCCATTCTTCCTTTTGCATCAGGATGGGCAGCGAGATGTGATCGGAGTATTTGCCG